>DAOOIV010000059.1 GCA_035384605.1 Phycisphaerae bacterium | reverse complement strand
TTCGTCCAACTCGCCGCCCTCTTTTGTTGGATCACCTGAATGTCAACACGACCTAATATTCCTCGACATGCTCTCACACTACAAACCATCACACCCGGTGTCAATAATAGGTGACTGTCCCTAATATCCCGGTGTCAATAATAGGTGACTGTCCCTAATATCCAATATCCCAGATTCCCATCTGGGACCCTTCTGCCGACGATTCCGATCGTCATTCATACGTGAATGCGGAAAGGATTCCGCGGGGGATGCGGCCCGGAAAGGATTCCGGGCCGAGCGGTCCGTCCAACTCTTGGCATGCCCCCACACTACAAACCATCACACCCGGTGTCAATAATAGGTGACTGTCCCTATTTATCCCCAAGGGTTCCGGCGTCCCAGGTATAGTCGAACGTGCCATCCTGCGTCAGGTTCCCGTCGTCGTAAATAGGTGACTGTCCCTATTTATCCCCTCGGCTCGTCAAGACCGGGGGACCGAGGGGATAAACCCCTCGGCTCGTCAAGACCGGGGGGGCAGCGTCCGCGGCGTGACGGCTAAGCCGGTTCTCCCTTGACACGACGGGCGGCGGCGCCGCGAGCCAGAGGCTCCAACGCTTGGCGTTGGCCGTCGCGTCAAGGGTTCCGGCGTCCCAGGTGCAGTCGAACGTGCCATCCTGCGTCAGATTCCCGTCATCGTCGTAGGCAAACGCCTCGGTCGGGTAGGTCGTGGAGGCGTACTGGTTCAGGTCGTTGGCCGTGTAGGTAGCGGCGGCATTACTCGTCAATGCAGCATAATACTTCTTTAATATCCTTATGACTCCTATCAAATAGGTGACTGTCCCTAATATTAGTTGCGACGGAAGGGACTAGGTCGTGTTGACATTCATTGTAGCGGTTTTGACGCCTTTGCCGATGTTGTTAAGGATGTCACGGGCCATGGATGGTTCGTCTGGTTGGTTCAGGGAGGAACGCGGCCATGCGACGGCACGAGATCGGCGACGAGCAATGGAACAAGATCAAGGATTTGTTGCCCGGCAAGCCGAGCGACCCGGGGCGAACAGCCCGGGACAATCGCGGGTTCATCAACGCGGTTTTGTGGATCGCCAAGACGGGGGCTCCCTGGCGTGACTTGCCGGAGCGTTTTGGGAACTGGAACTCCGTCTTCCAGCGATTCAACCGCTGGGCCAAACGCGGCGTATGGCAGCGGTTGTTGCGGGCCTGGCAGGATCCGGACTTAGAGCGTCTGATGCTCGACTCGACTATCATTCGGGCCCACCAGCACGCCGCGGGGGCGAGAAAAAAGGGGGCGATGATGAGGCCCTGGGGTGGTCGCGTGGCGGATTCGGCACCAAGCTGCACCTGGCCGTCGAAGCCCAGGGCCGTCCGGTGGAACTGACGCTGACGGGGGGCCAGGTTCACGACATCACCCAGGCGAACCGATTGCTGGCTGACCATAAGCCGGACTATGTGATTGCGGACAAGGCGTACGATTGCGACGAACTGGTGGCCGAAATCAAGGACCGCGGGAGCACGCCGGTGATTCCTTCCCGGGCGGGTCGGACGGTCCAGCGACGTGTGCTGAGGAAGCAGTACCGGCAACACAACCTGGCGGAGCGATTTGTGAATCGGATCAAGCGTTTTCGTCGCGTCGCCACCCGCTACGAGAAAACCGCCCGGAACTTCATGAGCTTCGTCCAACTCGCCGCCCTCTTTTGTTGGATGACCTGAATGTCAACACGACCTAGCCAGGAACTCCGATTCTCTTACCTATAACGAATTGCTAGAACTCATCGTGCTCTTTACATTCGCTGGGGGCGAGAGGCTGCTGACCTGATGTTTGTGCTTGGTACTTGTCAATCGCGGGGTCAAATCGGCCTGCATCAGTGGCTCACAATCGTGCAATTGGCCTCTGGGGCAAGCACCAGACCCGGGATACATTTAAATCAAGAGTTGCTCGGGCTCACGTGCGTTCTCGGGGATGGGCTCGCGTCCGGGGTCTGCGTTGGCACGGCTGAATCCCAATCGGGCCTGACGATTGCCGGCGTCGTGACAACAGGAGCCTGGGCTATCCGCAACCGGCAAGGCTCCCAGGCAAATGCGGTTGGAGATTTCGCTGCGAGGCTTGCCGAACGCTATGAAGATGAAGGGGATGGCATATTTGCTGACCTCGACGGGGCTTTTCTTGCTGTTGTTGGCGACATTAGATCGCGCAAGGTCGTTCTAGCCCGGGATCACGTTGGACAGTTTCCGCTCTACTATGCCCTCCTTGATCACGGTATTGCTTTCTCCTCTCAAGCTCATCTTCTGCTGGATGGCCCAGTGGTCGGCCGCCATCTTGATCGGGAGGGCGCTGCGCAGTATTTGTTGTTCGGCTTCCTGATGGGTAACAAGACGCTTGTTAAGGGTATTGCATTGCTTGAAGCCGGATGCGCTTTGCATTTTCAGCCAGAAGCAGGCAAATCTGAGGTCAGGAGATACTTCGTGTTGCCAAGCGGCGACGAAGAGCCCAATCCCGCTGCTGCTATTGATCAGATTGACGACTCGCTTAGAACGGCGTGCAGAGGCGCTGCGGCTGCTGGTGACGTGCCAGCAATTTGCCTGTCCGCAGGCCTTGATTCGCGAGTGCTTTTGGCAATCACTCACAGGGAGGGCCTGGATCTCGCTTGTGTGACAAATGGCGTGCAGGGAGGCATCGAACTCGAGTTGACGAGCCGGATGTGTCGGTCAGTTGGACACAAACACATCAAATGCCTCTTCGGTCCAGACCTTGTGGAGAAGGCTTCTGATTGGCTCTCAGGCGTCGTGGAGGCGAGCGATGGCGAAGCAAGTCTCTTGGATATTATGATGTTGTACGTGGCTCGCAAGTACCGCCACGAATTGGGCATTTCCCATGTGATCCGAGGTCATGGTGGTGAACTAACCAAACTCGAACGAGCCTATTCCTTCGCGGTTCCTGCTGAATTGGCTCTTGGCTCCGATCATGTCGCTGTCCGAGACCATCTGTACAGGCAACTCATCGCTTCCTGCGAGGGCGTCGATTTGTGTGCTATTTCGGCGGCCGACTGGCGAGATGTCATGCTCGATGGACCGCGAAGCACGTTCTGCGCGTCGTATGCGAAGTGGGAGGGATCTGTCTACCCCGGCCAATGCGTTTCGATTCTATTCATCACCGAGTTCCTTTCGCGGCGGATGATGTCAAGCATGAGGTGTCTCCGCACCGAACTGGCTGTCTCGCTACCCTTTCTCGACCCGAAAGTGATTTGTGCGATTCTGCGTTCTCCCCTCAGGCTGCGGCTGGGGACTACCATGCAGAACTTGCTCGTCTCCAGGAATCATGCCGGATTGTTGACCATCCCGAACTCGGCGATGAGAGTACCATTGACGGCCAGCCCGTTGAGGAGGCAACTCGTCTCGTATGCCTACCGGATAGCCCGGCGATTGGGTTATGGTCGGGCGGATGTTCCGGAGCGGTGGATCGAGCGGCGGCTCGCGAATCTGTTCGATACGGTATTGCTGTCTTCGCAAGCAAGATCACGTGACTTCGTCCAGAGTCAGGCAGTGTCCAAACTTGTGCGCCGATACGCGGAAGGTGAGAAACGACTTGCCGGTTTCCTCGGTCGCATGACGATGCTTGAGCTGTGGATGCGCAGGTTCATGGACTAAGATGCCGATAAGCGGTTGCCATGATGACTGATCGCATCTTCTTCTCGTTGCGGGACGACGATACGTCGTATTTCACGCGGCCGGAACACCTGGAGCGTTGCTACAAGCGCATTTGGAGGATCTGTCCCATATCCTTATCAGTTGTTCCATTCCACGGTTGTACAAAGTCTGGAGCCTTGCCGCGTGAATACTGGCGCGGAGACAGGATGTTCCCACTGGCTTCGAATGGAGAACTGGTGGCCTTTCTTCGGGAGAACATGTCGCATGGACGTATTCATGTGACCCTGCATGGTTACCATCATCGCGACGAGGTGCGAGGATTCGAGTTCGTTGCCGGCGCAGATCTTGATCGCAAGGTCCGCGACGGTAGACAGTATCTAGAAAGCCTTCTGGGACAGCCTGTCACCGTGTTCGTTCCGCCACACAACGCGCTCAGCTGGGAAGGTTACAGGGCAGTCGTGAGGGCCGGCCTGCACATCAGCGGTATCCAGTCATTCCACCCGTCCTTTCGAGGATGGGATCCGCGGATCGCATGGCTCGGGCTCAAGCGGCGGTGGTGGTACGGCCAGCATGGGTGCGAGTGGCCATGGCCGCTCGTCTTTCCGGATGGACATCGCGAGGTGCCCCATTTGACAGTCAGTCCATCCGTTGGCCTTGACCATGTGATGCGTGCCTTCAGGAGCGTGCTGAAGACTGGCGGCGTGTTCTGCTTGGCGACGCACTACTGGGAATTCGATGCCCCCAGCCGATGCGGGTCTGTCACTGTCCGAGAGATGGTGGAACAGTTGTGGGAGGAGGCGCAGCAGCACGTCGACCGTATCGAGTTCCTCCCACTGGGACGTCTGGCCGAGGTGAACAGGCCATGACCCGCTCTGCAGCGGCCGGTTGAAGTGCGAATCACGTTTGTCAATAGAATGATGGGGATACTCCGCGGCGGGGGGGAGCTTTTTGATTTGAACATGGCCCGAGCACTGAGAAGTCTCGGAGTCGACGTTCGCTTTGTGGTGGGGCGCAAGGTCGCAAGTGTTGACCAGCCGTTGGATGAGTTCGAGACTGAGTACATTCGCAGTCCGTACCTGCGAGATGTGGAGTATCGATACAGCGGGAGTCCATGGAGAATCTTGCGGGCTGCCTCTCTCCGCGCGCGGAGAATGGATGACCGCCTGTTTCAGATGGCCGCCCTGAAGCGATTGCTTGCGGACAAGCAAGCCGACGTATTCCAGGTTTGCGCCTTGGCCGATCTAGCGGCCCGGCTAACTGAAGCTGGCAGGAAAGCGGTTGTCCGATGGACCGGCCCACCGTCCGGTTATATGGCTGGCTGGGCCGTTCGTTGCAGCGGTAGTTTTTCGCATGGCGAATCGTACGAAGCGGCGAAGCGATGCGGATTGAATCCGGCTCATATAGTCGCCGGTTGCGATACGGAGTTATTCCGCCCGCCTGTTCGTCGGGAGTATCTCCGTGATCGTTGCGAATTCATCTTTGTGGGCCGTTGCGTTCCCGTTAAGAACCTTGAGTTCCTTCTGAGCGGCTTTGCAGAGGCAAGAAGACGGAGCCACGGTCTGCGACTCTCGATAGTGGGAGACGGCGACTCGTTGCCGGGTATCCGAAAGAGGATTGCCGAATTGGGAATTGCTGATAGCGTGAGACTACCTGGCTTCCTTCATGGGGCGGATCTGGCGCAGCAATACCAGGCAGCCGACTGCTTTGTTTTGGTCAGCCTTTACGAGTCGTTTAGCCTTGTCGCTCTTGAGGCGATGAGCTCCGGATTACCGCTCATTTTGTCGCGAGTGGGTCATTTACCCCGTTTTGTTGAACAGCATCAGGCGGGAAGTCTCGTGGAACCCGGCGACGTACAGGGGCTTGCGGACGAGATGCTTCGCTGGCAAGAGCAAGTCGAGGAACGCAGACGTACTGGCGAGAACAACCGTCGAGTGATCGAGGAACAGTACAGTTGGAAATCGAGTGCCCGCAAACTGCTGGATTACTACGAGAGTCTCTGCAGGAAGGCCTGAATATGAGAATTGCAGTGGTGTCTCCTTCGTTTCTACCATCAATCGGCGGGGCTGAGTTCGTTGCTCATCATTTGGCGCGGAACTGGTCAATGAACGGACACGAAGTCTGCGTGATGAACGCTATTAGTGACCAGCCTCCCGAAAACGAGACCTCTTATAACGTGAAGCGATTCACCATACTTCGTGGTTCGACGCGATTTGGCTATCACCGGTTTCCCTTCTCCGGATACGCGACGAGGCAGCTGGACCGCCTTATTTCTGATTATAAGCCAGACTTCATCTCGGCCCACTTCGGATACCCCACAGGGGTGTGGCTGAGCCGCATCTCACGATTGCCCACAACTCTGGTAACCTGCCACGGGCGTGAACTCACCAAGTTTGACTGGGGGTATCGGTCCGTTCACGGCATCGATTCGATACTCGCAAGAGCGCTCAATTCGTTGACGCGGTCCGTTGCCATCAGCACACATGCAAGAAAGCTAATGGAGGAGCTGGGAGTCGTGTCAAACAAGATCGTGGATATCCCGAACGGCGTCGAGTGGGGCAAGTTTCAAGAAAAGGCCACGTTCGACCTTCGAAAGAAGCTTCAGTTGCCTCGCGACGCCATTGTCGTCCTCACTGTTGGTCGTCAGCACCAGCAAAAAGATTATGAAACCGGTCTTCGTGCCTTCGCCCAACTGGCAGCCGGGACAAGAGGTGTGTACTACGTGATTCTCGGGCGTGGCACGGCGTGTTGGCAGCGCCTAGCGGAAGAATTGGGTGTGTCGACTCGCGTGCGTCTGTGCGAGGGACTCCATGGGATCGAACTCATTGGGGCATACCAGCAAGCGGACGTCTTCTTCTCCCCTTCAATATGGGAGATGTTTCCGTTGGTGGTCATCGAGGCGATGGCTGCTGGATTGCCTGCCGTAGTGACGAATATCAGCGGCAGCCAAGATGCCGTCAAGACGAATGTCAATGGAATAATCGTAGAGCCGAGACAACCAGGTCAGATGGCCGAAGCACTTGGCAGACTTACGGCTGATGCCGGCGTGCGTCATCAAATGGGCCAGGCCAGTCGGGAACTGGCTGAACGCTATGATTGGAGACACATCAGCCGCATGTACATCGATTGTGTCAAGAGCAATGCTGAGACAGCCTAGGGGAGAGAAGCCGAAACGGCGAGGTCGGAGTGTACAATGATCAATCCTAACAGCATGGTCTATGCGCAAGAACGGGTCTGGGTTGCGCCTTTTGCACCGCGCCCGATTTCTGCGGCGTCGGCATACGATCAGCCCCCTTCTCTGGGGCGAAAATGCGTCGAACTGTTCTACTATTTGTCTGTCGTGAATAGTGTCTTCGTATATAAGACAGGTGCCGCCATGCTGCCGTATTTCGGCGGAGCGCTTGTGGTCATGGCCGGCGCGGTCTGTCTGACCATCATGCTGGCACAACGTGAACGTATCCCGTTGACAGTGTGGTGTGCCGTACTCATCAACGTTTTCGCGACGCTCTCGCAAGGCATACGGGGCGAGATACCCATTATTGGAGAGGGGTTGAATCAGCTCTTTCTGTGGGCGTGTCAGTCGCTGGTTATCTGTTACCTCGTTCGGAATCCGGGGACACAAAAGCGGTTGCTGTTGTTTTTTGCAATTGTGCTCGTGTTTTGTGTTTACTTCTCCGGCGAACTGCAGGGCGGGAGCTCAGGCAGGCGCTTGCGATTGGAAAGGTATGGTGTGGGTTCGTCCTTTGGCAACGCCAACGATTTGGCCTACATGGTGGGAACCTTTGCGGTTGCCGTCCTGTTCTGGTCGCTTCGCAGCATAAGATCTGTGCGGCCGCTATTGTGGGCGCTGGCCTTAGTTCTTCTTGTTATCACTGTTCGGACTGTTTCCCGTGGCGCGATCACGGCTGTTGGCTGCGGTCTGGCCATGCTAGCGGTCGCCATTATGTTGGCCAGGGGGGCGAGGATCGGTGGTATCGTCATGGTTGTCTTCGGCATCATATTACTGTCGCAGCTTTCATTCTTGTTGGCTGACCCCATGGAGTTCCTGAAGGCAAGGATGAAAGGCGATGGCAGCAGTCGAGTGCGACTGGCGGTCTACAACGAAGCAACGCTTGAGCAACTGGCTGAGACATACCTGTTTGGACAAGGGATCGCGGGGACCAAGTCCGTTGTGACAGGAGTAACACCGCATAATACCTATCTCTACACTCAATTCGCATATGGCGGCCTCGCGGCCGTCAGCTACTTGGCCTGGATGCTGGCGATGGCTATTCGTACAACTCGTGTGTGTTTCCGGAGCGAATTACGGATGGATCTGCGGCTGGAAGTTGTTGCTCTGTTTGGGATGACGCTCATGTCGCACCTGCTCAGCAACCAAGGGTTCGTTTTTCTTTCCAGCATGTATGCAGTAGGTCTGATTGAGAAGTACGCTGTTCGCCTGCCGCGTGACGTCTGGGTGGGGCAAGCCGGTTGGCCCGACAGGCAGTCTGCTGGACTTGGCTGAGAAGCGAATGACTTCTTCTTTAGGTCAATTGCGCGCGCTGGTGGACAGCCTCCAGTGGCATCCGGTGGCTCGGCGAGATTCACCCGCCACGAACGGGCCTGCGTATCGGCGAGCGGAGACCCCGCTGTAAGTCAGCACGAGGCAACGAATTCGATTGACTCCCCTCCGTATTCTCCACGTGATCCCTCAAATCGGGGTTGGCGGCGCCGAGCGGCAGCTCCTTGAGTTGATCGTGCGATCGGACCGTGCTGTGGTCGAGCATCAAGTGTTGTACTACAACGATGCCCGAGACACGGATCAGATGGCCGCATATCAGCGTCTGGGCGTAGCGCCGGCGCGCGTGCCTCGCAATAGGGCACGGCCGTGGCGTTTCATCCGGGACCTGGCGGCGATGATCCGAGCGGCACGGCCGGATGTCGTGCACTGCTGGATGGGCAGCGGAGCGGTCTGGGGGCGGTTCGCGGCGATGCTGGCCGGTGCGAGGAACATCATCGTGGTTTACCGGGGCACGAGACTGTCCCGGGTGTACATGCAGCGGTTGAACGAGAGACTGACCGGGCGCCGCGTTCACTATATGTCGAACAGCCGGGCCTGCGCGCGGATCATTGCCGAGCAGTTGCACCTTGTGGCCGCGAAGTTTCATGTGGTCTACAACGGCGTCGACGCCTCGCGCTACCAGGTTCCCTCAGACCGGGCGGCGCTGCTCAGTGAACTGGGGCTGCCCGACGATCGCAAGCTGGTTGTGACCGTAGCCCGGCTCACACCGGTTAAGGATTATCCGACGCTGTTGCGAGCAGCTCGGCGGTGTCGGGGGCAACTGCCTGTCCGGTTCCTGATCGTCGGACACGGAGAACTCGACGCGGAACTGCGAGCCGTAGCAAGCCAATGGGATCTTGACGACACGGTGCACTTCCTTGGGCTTCGCCACGATATTCCCAGAATTCTGCGTTCGTCGGACCTCTTCTGTTTCACCAGCCTGAGTGAAGGATTCCCAAACGCTCTGCTCGAGGCGATGGCCGCGGGCCTGCCGATCGTAACTACCGATTTCCCCGGGGCCGAAGAGGTCATCGATCATGGGAGCACGGGGTTTGTCGTAAGGTCGGGTGATGACGAAGCGGTGTACTCGGCGATTCGGGAATTGGTCGAGAAGCCGGATCCGGGCAGGGAAATGGGCGACCGGGCCAGGCAGAGAGCGCAGGGCTCGTTTTCGATGGAGGCCATGGTGCGAAACACGCTGTCGTATTACAGGACGATCTTGAACGGATCTGCGCGTCCGACGGCGGGAGGATGACGTGTGGATCGGTTGTCGGGCCATCATCCCGCCCGCAGTGACGGTTCACAGGGGAGCGATGATCGGAGCCGCGTGCTGCACGTGGGCCCCCTGCCGCCGCCGGTTGGCGGGATGGCAACGAATGTAGAGGCGTTTCTGTGTTCCGATGTGGCCAGGTCATTTGCGATCCGCAACGTTCGCGTGGATCTGATCGGGAAATCCCGCTACCGAGGCTTTCTTCGCAAGCTGGCGAACCTCATCAACGCGGCGGTTCTGACAGCCGTCGTGGCCTCGATGGTGGTGGTGTGGCGGCCCGTCTTGGTGCATGTGCGAACGAACTCATGGGGAGGCTTCTTCGAGAAGGCGTTTCTTGTGCTGCTGGCGAGGCTTGGTCGCTGCCGCACCATTCTTCAAGTTCATGGCGGCGCTTTCGCCGAGTTCTACGACCAGGCCGGTTGGCTCGGCAAGAAGGCGATCCGCCGGGTCCTTGCAGTTCCCGATCGTGTCATCGCGATCTCTCGCGAGATGCAAGGCACACTGTGCCGCGTCTCTTCGCGTCCGGATCGGGTTACGGTCGTCGAGAACGCCGTCTTTGTGCCCCAGCGAACGATCTGGGATGTGAAGGAAGCCGCGGGCTCCCAGCGCGGCCAAGCCCCGGTGAAGATCCTGTTCCTGAACCGGGTCGAGCCGGCCAAGGGCATATGGGAGTTGCTGGAGGCCTTGGGCACCGTCCTGGAGCGGAGCAACGCATGCGCGCGAATCGTGGGCCCGGAGCCCGACTGCGGCGGCGAGTTGATGAGTCGGATTGGGCAGCTTGGCCTTCAGGATCGGATTCGGCTGGAGCCGGCCGTCCAGGGGCAAGCCAAGGAAAAGGCCTATCTGAGCGCAGACATCTACGTCCTGCCGAGCCATGTTGAAGGCATGCCCCTCGGTCTGCTTGAGGCGATGTCCTACGGTCTGCCCTGCATTGCCACGCCGGTCGGAGGGGTGCCGAGCGTCATCGACCATGACCGCAACGGGCTTCTTGTTCCCCCGAAGGATCCGCGGGCTTTGGCGGCCGCGATTCTCCGTTTGACGCAAGACGCGTCTGCCCGGCGGCGCTTGGGATCGGTGGCCCGGCAGACGATCGTGGATCGGTTCTCGTGGGACCGGCGGGCGAAGGAGTTCGTCAGCCTCTACCGGGATGTTCTGGAAACGGCGACGTCAGACAGGCGGCGATGACCGGCCTCGGACAGCGAGCTTATTGGCTGGCCCCCTATTTCCTGAAGCGGTGGATGGCCTCGTGGAGCGCCCGCCGGCTCGACGGTCAGCGATATGGACCCGAGTATGACGCGGTACTGTCCGAGATCAGGGAGCGCGATGGCTGGAGTGCGGAGCAGTTCGCCGCCTATCAGAACGAGGCTTTGCGGCGGATCGTTCAACTGGCAGGTGAGCATGTTCCGTACTATCAACGGCGGTTTGCCGAGGCCGGCATCTCACCTCAGGACATCAGGGGTGTCGAGGACCTTTCGCGTCTGCCGATTCTGGAAAAGAACGTTGTCCGCGAGTTCCCGACCCAACTGCTTAACCAGACCCTTGACCGAGCCTCGCTGATCCTCCTGCACACTTCAGGGACGACCGGCACTCCGCTGGATCTGTATCGCGATCGGCGGCTGAGCGCAACGGCTTGTGCCTACTTCGACGCCCGATGTCATGCGGTTGCCGGGATGCAAAGGCGGGTCAATCGATCGGTCAGCATCGGGGGGCACCTGGTTGCCCCGCCGTGGCGAACTCGGCCTCCGTTCTGGGTCTACAACGCCCGGTGGCGGCAACTGTATATGTCGAGCTCGCATCTGGCGCCTCAGTATCTGGACGCTTATGTGGATGCTATCCGCGAGTTCGCCGCCGATTACATCGAGGGTTACCCGTCGAGCGTGTACGCGATTGCCCGGCACATTGTGGACCAAAAACTCGAACCGGTGCGAATGAAGGCTTGTTTCACAACGGCCGAGACGCTGTTGGAGTACCAGCGAGATGCGATCAGCGGGGCGTTTTGCTGCTGGACCTACGACCAGTACGGTTGCGGCGAGATGGCGGTGTTCGCCGCCGAGTGCCGTGAAGGGTCCCTCCACCTGAGCCCGGAGTACGGCATCGTCGAGGTGCTTGACGCACAGGACCGGCCGGTGCTGCCCGGCGAGGTCGGCCAACTGGTCTGCACCAGCCTGGTCAACCACGTGCAGCCGTTCCTGCGATATCGGCTCGGCGACCTGGGATGCCTGCTACCCGGACGATGCCGGTGCGGCAGCGAAATGCCGATGCTGGGCCAGATCGAGGGGCGAATCGATGCGGTGCTGGTGACTCGCGACGGCCGGCGTATCGGACGACTCGATCCGGTGTTCAAGGGGGCTCGAGGGATCGTGGAAGCCCAAGTGGTCCAGGACGATCTCGATCGGTTTCGTATCCGCATCGTGCCGGCCAAGGACTACACGGACAACGACGGACGCGTTGTTGCCGCCAATCTGGCCCACAGGATCGGCGGCGGCGATATCAGGGTGGAGGTCGTGCCGGCAATCGAGCGGACAGCGGCAGGCAAGTTTCAAGCAGTCGTCTCGCTGCTTCCTCGGCCTTCGGCAGCGGCGGCCTCGGCGAGCAAACATGATGGTTGAGCGGCTCATGTCGCCTGGTGAGTCTCTGATGTTCCTGATCACGGGGCTGCGCATAAGGGAGACCTCATGCCCGGCATGATCGGCGGAATTGGGCTTCTGTCGGCGAGGTCTGCGTCGCTCCAAGGTCAGTTCGAATCGCTGCAGCGGGAATTCCGCGAGACATGGGGGGATTACGAACTGATTAACCTGCCGACGGCTTTCCTGGCGGGACATTCTTTTGTGCCGGGGACGGCCGTTCACACGACGCGAGACGGCGTACAATTCGCGGTCGATGGCGAATCGGCGATCTATGTTCACGCCCACCGGTTTGCTGAGGAAGGACGACCGGAGCTGTATTGCCTTGAAAAGGAGGAATTGGGGCTCCGACCTCATGCCAAGGGCAATGTTGCCATCCTTGCGGAGCAGGGTCAGGTTCTCTACCTCATCACCGAACACAGCGCCAGCTTTCCGCTCTATTATGCCGAGGTGGAGGGCGGACTGCTGTTCTCAAGCCTGATGCGGCCATTGGGCAGAGCCGTCGGTGCGGAGCCGGACCCGGCCGGAGTCGTTCAGTATTGCTGGGTCGGGTACCACGTCAACGGGCGGACTCATTTCAAGGGGGTGCGCGGGCTTCTTCCGGGCCAGGCACTGATCTACGAGGCCGCGACAGGCAGGATGCAAATTCGCGAGACTTCACGAGCCTGGCTGAAGGACCTGTCACACATGCGCCCTGCGGAGATTGTTGAGCAGGCCTGCGAAACGCTGAGTAGGGCAGTCGATCGGACCTGTATGCCTGAATTGCGGCACGCGCTGATGATGTCCGGGGGGTGGGATTCGAGACTGGCGCTGGCGGCGATGCGAAAGAAGCTGAGCCCTTCGCATGTACAGGGTTACCTGCACGGCGACCCAGCCAGCCGAGAGCTGGCGCTGGGGCTGCAGATCTGTCGTCGTCTGAAGGTTCCTTGCCATTTGCAGCCCGTCGAGGAGGACAGCTTTCAATTGGCTGCGATGCCACGGGATTTCGCCCGTTCCGAGAGTCTGGAATGGTTCTACTGGCATCGCGCGGCGTGCCTGCTGGCGAGTCGCGGCATTAACTGCATCGGCACAGGAATGTGGGGCGAAGTAATGGGTGGGGGATTTGGCACGGCAACGTTGCTCAAGGGCTCAAGTTCTCTAAGGCACCTGGCATGTTTGGGGGGGCATCTGCTGAATGTGGGGCGGGTCAGCCCGCGCCTGCTGATCGATCACGGATGGGGCATCAAACAGGTCCATGGGCATTTGCGGCTTTCGTTCAAGAACCGGCCGTGGACCGCCAACGTCACTTGCTTTACCGACCTGCCCGGTATCACGGAGGAGATCAACGCAGATGTGATGGCTCACCTGAAGCGGATCGAGGCTCGCGGAATTGACGACCCGTCGCGGATGATCGAGGCGTTCATCACCGAGACCAAGGGCGGCCAGCGCATGACGGCGCAACTGCGTTGTTTGCGCGCCTACGTCGACGTGGCCAATCTGTTCGCGGATCAGGAGTTTTTCTATCTGGGTAGTTGGGTCCCCTACCGCTACAAAATCCATTGCCTTCTCTTTCGCGAGATTCTGAGGCGGGTGGAGCCTGCTCTATTACGGTATTCGACGGCGGCGACGTTGGTTCCGGCAGGGTCTCCAATATTGCTACAGGAAGCTTCTCGCGTGATGCGGCGGGTATTTGACGATGCCGCTACGCGCCTTGTTGCCAGATCGCGAGTAAACCTGGGCATCCGGCCATCGGGATACATGAATCTCGAATTCCTTCGTGATGGCCGGCTTTTTACGGCATTGATTGATAGTCTTAGAACACAGTTCCTCGACAAGAGTGTCTTACGCGACGTCGCGGATCAAGTGGTTCATCGCCAGATCGCAGACGTGCCCAACAATGTCTCCAAAGGATTCCTGCGTGTGTACGCCGCTGACCTGTTTTTGCGGTAGCGGTTGGTGGCGGTTGTCACGTTCTCATTCCTGCGGGATGTTGCGGATATTGTGGTGTGTTGTCGACGGCGGCCCGGTCCGAATGATCTGCAAATGGTACTTCCACAAGGCTTGTCATGCAGCGACGGTTACGAACGGATGCAGGCTCTGAATAGTCTCGGAGTCTATCTGAGGTTGACTCTTGCGTGCCCGGGCGTTCCGTGCGAGAACCTTCGCCACAGCAGCTTGAGGCTCTGAATGAAGCGAGCGACTGGGCTTACCACCATGCACGACAGTGCGGACCTGCTCCCGGGGCCGGAGTATCGCGAACGAGCACGGATCACTTGCAAAGGCAGGATCGTTCAATGAATGTGATGCGGTGGGTATACGATCATTCACCGCTGTTCTGGCAGAATGTGATGTGTTCGGTTTCCGGTGCCGTGCGGCAATGGCAGCGATATGGCCGGGGCTTTGAGGAGAGGTTAGCCTTCTTCCGAGAGGCGGCCAAGTGGTCGCGAGCCGAGGCCGAGCGCTATCAGGCCGCCAAGGTGCGGGAGATGCTGCAGGCTGCCTATGATGCTGTTCCGTTCTACCAGCACCGTTTTGACCAGGTTGGCTTCAGGCCCGATGAATTCCGCACTCTGGAGGATCTGGCCAGGCTGCCTCTCTTGTGCAAGGACGAGGTTCGCAGGGCGGGCAAGACACTGATCGCCGCGGGCTACAGGGGCAGGCGACTCGTGGTATCGCACAGCGGAGGCAGCACGGGGATGCCGTTGACGTGCTATCATGATCGTGAGGCTATGATCGATCTGTACGCGTCCTTCTGGGCATACCAGCGTCCAGGTGTGCAATTAGGGGATCGTTACGCCACGTTTCAAGGGCTCGAACTGATCCCGCCGCGACAGACGACAGGACCATACTGGCGGATGAATCGGGCGGCCAGCCAGAGGCTCTACAGCATTTTCCATCTAAGCGAACACACGATCAGCGAGTACATCGAGGATCTGGATCGCTTCAAGCCCGTGTACGTCCAGGGCTATGCGAACTCGCTGTATCTTCTGGCCAAACTGGCCCGGGAGAAGGGCATTGATCCCAAGTGGGCGCCGAAGGCCGTGTTCTCAACGAGCGAGCAGCTTCTTCCTGTCTACCGCGAGGTGATTGAATCGGTGTTTCGAACAAAGGTGTGGGATGCCTATTCGCAGGATGAGGGCTGCGGCAGTATTACTCAATATGAGTGCGGCTACTACCATTATGACCGAGCTTACGGCTATATGGAGTTTCTGGATCAGGCGGCCGATGGCACGCGGAAACTGGCCGAAATCATCTGCACGGGTTTTCTCAACAAGGCCTGGCCGCTCATCAGGTATCGCGTCGGAGACATGGTGGATTATGAAGATGTGGAGACCTGCCCCAAATGCGGCCGGCCGGGCCCGATTATTCACGAGATCCGCGGGCGCACTGGAGACGTGCTGATAACACCAAGCGGCCGTGCCTTCCCTCATATCAGCCTGATTGTCAAGAACCTGCACGGGGTCAGGCAGGTGCAACTGGTTCAGGAGGCGAAAGATCGGATCAGGATCCGCTTTGTGCCGAGCGAGGACTTTCGTGAATCTGAAGACGAGCACCTTATTCTATCCAGCTTCGCCAAGGCCATTCACGAGCCGGTTGACTGGTCCTTGGAGAGAGTCGAGGAGATACCGCGGACCCGATCGGGCAAGTTCATGTCGATTGTGAGCAACATCTCACCGTAGTACGAAACCGTGGTTTTCTCGTCCGTTTGGCCGGGCCACCAAAGGGCTGGTCAGTAGGTTCCACAACGCCATACCCAGGGAACAGGACGCATGAAGAAGAGAGTCCTGGTTGTCAGCACTTTCTTGCGTGAGGCTGGGCTTCCACCGTCGACCTGTTACGTATTAACCTCGCTTCTGACGCAAGCCGGCTTCGAGATCGTCACGACATCAAACAAGCAGGGTCGGTTGTCGCGGTTGGCAGACATGATCGTGACGGCATGGCGTGCGCGCCATCAGTACGCGGCGGCCTGCGTCGATGTGTTCAGTGGTCCGGCCTTCATATGGGCGGAGGCCGTATGCTGGACGTTGCGAAGAGCTAGAAAGCCATACATACTGATGTTGCGAGGAGGCGATTTGCCCTTGTTCGCCTCTGCCCATAAAGGTCGAGTGCGCCGCCTCCTGCAATCTGCCTCTACGGTCGTTGCACCTTCGCGGTATCTCCAGGAGAAGATGCAGCCCTACCGGGATGGCATCCGCGTTTTGCCGAATGGAATTCACCTGTCTGCATACCGTTTTAGGCTTCGATCCTCCCCGCGTCCGCGACTGGCGTGGCTTCGAAGCCTTGCTGAAACCTACAATCCCTGCATGGCCGTCCGAGTGGTGGCCGAGCTTTCGGTGGAATGGCCCGACCTTGAACTGGTCATGGCCGGGGCGGACAAAGGAGACGGGAGCATGCAGCAGGTCGAAAGACTGGCTGCTGAGCTCGGTGTTCAGAGTCGTGTGAAGTTGCCGGGTCAGGTGCCGAAAGAGAGGGTGCCGGACCTGTTTGAAAGGGCGGACATTTTCCTGAACACGACGAATATCGACAATACGCCGATCAGTGTCCTTGAAGCCATGGCGTGTGGTCTGTGTGTGGTGAGTACAGATGTGGGCGGCATACCGTACTTGGTGCAGAACGGGCACGATGCGCTACTTGTCCCACCCGATGATGCTCCTGCCATGGCTGAGGCCGTGCGGCGGCTGCTGAGGCAGCCCGCCGCGGCGGAGACCCTGTCGCGGAATGCTCGGCAAACGGCGGAGCGATGTGATTGGTCCCGCATCATTCCTCAGTGGCAGTCAATCTTTGCGGAGGTTGGCGGATGGTGAGGTCCACAAGGAATCGTTCCCGAGACCTATCGGGCGGAAGCGCGGCGTGTGTATTGGCGATCGCGATGGGCGACACGGAGACACTGAAGGAGGTTGAGTGACGGTTCAAGAGAATCCGTTTGTGTCTGTGATTGTCGCCGTGCGCAATGAGGCGGACTTCATTGAACGATGCCTGAGCAGCATTCTTGACGGAGACTACCCTCGCGACCTGATGGAAGTCCTGGTTGTCGACGGAATGAGCGACGATGGAACGCGTGAGATCGTGCAGCGGCTGTCAGCGCGGGATGCGAGGATCAGGCTGTTAGATAATGAGGGGCGCATTGTGGCATGCGGACTCAATGCAGGCATACGCGCGGCCAGAGGGCAGGTAATCACTTGGCTAGGGGGGCACGCCGAGTATGCCCCGGATTTCCTGAGGCAGTCGGTCGAAACGCTTAAAGCTCATGCTGATTGCTGGTGCGTAGGCGGACCGATAGAGACGGTCAGCGAAACTTATGTGGGGAAGGTTACGGCCGCCGCCATGAGCACCCCGGTCGGTGTTGGAAACGCCATGTTTCGGCTCGGCGGATACGAGGGCTATGTCGATACGGCCACCTTCGCCTCGTACTGGCGCTGGGTGTTTGACAAGATCGGCTTGTTTGACGAGGAACTCGTTCGCAATCAGGATGACGAGTTCAACGCCCGCCTGATTCGGCAAGGCGGCAAGATATGGCTCACGCCGCTTATCCGTAGCCGGTACTACCCGCGAACCAGCCTTGGTAAGCTTTGGCGCCAGTATTTCCAGTACGGGACGTGGCGCATCCGCACCATCCAGAAACTGGGACAGCCGGCGACGGTTCGGCAGGTCGCGCCGCTACTGTTCGTGGTGGGCCTCGTCGCCTGCCTTGTCGGCGCCGCTGTCTGGCGACCTTTAACCTGGCTGTTTGCGGCCTACGTCGCGCTCTACAGTCTTGGCCTTCTTGTTGGTGTATGGCAGGTCGCACGGCAGGCGGGCATTCGCTGTGCTCTTTTCTCGCCGGTCGTGTTCATGATTCTGCACTTCGGGTACGGTCTAGGCTCTCTGAAAGGTATCTGGCTGTTTGTGATTCGCAAGCGGGGTGGCCGCTACGGAGACAAGTCTCTGAGCCGGTAGAATCGCTCGGAGCCTTCGTGCATGAATTGAGGCGTGCGTGCCGAGGGCGCGGACGTGTGTCTGCAAGGGAGGCTTCCGAATGAGAGGGCCTTCAGGTAGTGGACGGCCGAATAACGGCCTCTGACCACAAGGTGTGAGAATGAAACGCTTTGCTCTTATCGGAGCGGCCGGTTACATCGCGCCGCGTCATATGAAGGCGATCAAGGAAACGGGCAACGTCCTCGTGGCGGCCCTGGACAAGAGCGATTCGGTGGGCATACTCGACTCGTACTTCCCTGATGCGGATTTCTTCACTGAATTCGAGCGGTTCGACCGGCATATCGAGTTGCTCAGACGCAAAGGCGAGGGAGTGGACTATGTGTCGATCTGCTCGCCAAACTACCTTCATGACGCCCATGTCCGTTTCGCTCTCAGGGTCGGCGCGCACGCCGTTTGCGAGAAGCCGCTCGTTCTGAACCCGTGGAACGCGACCGCGCTCGCTGAACTGGCGGCTGAGGCCAACCGCCAGGTGAATACGATCTTGCAGTTGCGGCTGCATCCGGCGATCGCGGGGCTCAGGGATCGCATTCTGTCGGCACCGAAGGACAAGATGTTCGATGTCGATTTGACCTACGTGACCTCCCGCGGCCACTGGTATATGGCCTCGTGGAAGGCTGACGTGGCCAAGTCCGGAGGCGTGGCCACCAATATCGGGGTCCATTTCTTTGACATGTTGTCGTGGATTTTTGGCGAACCCAGGAGCAGCATTGTCCATATCTCTGAGCCGAAGCGCATGGCGGGCTGTCTGGAATTGGCCCGGGCTCGTGTGCGATGGTTCCTCTCGATTGATCGGAGGGATCTGCCCGAGCCGCCGGCGGCTGGCAAGCCGGCGACGTACCGGTCCATCACCGTGGACGGCGCGGAAGTCGAGTTCTCCGAAGGGTTTCGCGACCTTCACACCGTGAGCTATGCACAGATCCTGGAAGGCAGAGGTTTTCGTCCTGAGGAAGTGGTCCCTTCGATCGAGATCGTTTCTGCCATCAGACATGCCAAGCCGGTGGGGCTGGTGGGCGAGTATCACCCGATGCTCAAACGATAGTAAGGGGTGTTCGAATGTCTGGCAGCGGCATGCGCGAACAGGCTGGTGAGCGCGGCAGTTTCTTCGTCCATGAGAGCAGCTACGTCGACGACGGTGCGGTGGTGGGCCAAGGCAGCCGCATATGGCACTTCTCTCACCTTATGAAAGGCTGTCGTATAGGACGGAACTGCAATCTGGGGCAGAATGTGTTCGTTGCAGCAGGTGTCGAGATCGGCGACAACGTCAAGATCCAGAACAACGTCTCGCTATACACCGGTGTGATCGTGGAAGACGACGTCTTCCTCGGGCCTTCCTGCGTGCTGACGAACGTGAGCAACCCGCGGTCCCAGGTGAACCGTCAGAGCCTGTATGAGCGCACCTTGGTCAGGCGAGGAGCCACGGTCGGAGCCAATGCGACGGTTGTATGTGGCGTGACACTGGGCCGGTATTGTTTTGTGGGGGCAGGATCGGTGGTGACGCGTGATGTCCCGGACTATGCATTGATGGTCGGCGTGCCCGCTCGTCAAAAAGGGTGGGTGAGCCGGCACGGTGTCCCACTTTCGCCGGCCGATGCGAATGGCATCATGACGTGCCCGGAGAGCGGCTACCGGTACCAGGAGACTTCTGCGGGCGTGCTCCGCTGCCTTGACCTGGACGAGGAGACGCCCCTTCCGGCCGATAAGTCCGTGGGCACGCGGTCGTACCGGTCGTACCGGCCATAGAGGCGTCTGATTTGTGAACGGCTGCTACGTTCCAGTTATGCTTTCACATGCGGGTGACTGATGCAGGTTCCACTATTGGATTTGCGGGCGCAGTACGCGAAGATCAAGGACGAAATCCTGGCTGCGGTTTCGGAAGTGCTTGATTCCCAGATATGCATCGGCGGCCCCAAGGTCGCCGAGCTTGAGAAGGCCATTGCTGCCGCCAGCGACTGCCGGTTCGCCGTCGGGACCTCCAGCGGCACGGATGCCATCCTCTGCAGCCTCATGAGCCTGGAGATCGGCCCTGGCGACGAAGTCATCACGACGCCGTTCACCTTTTTCGCTACCGTCGGCTGCATCGCCAGAACGGGTGCCAGACCTGTACTCGTGGACATTGACCCGCAGACGTACAACATCAGCCCTGCCCTGATCGAAGAAGTCGTCACACCGCGGACAAAAGCCATCATCCCGGTACACCTCTTCGGTCAGATGGCGGACATGGATCCGATTATTGACATCGCTCGGCGCCACAACCTGCACGTTATTGAAGATGCAGCGCAATCGATTACCGCCACCTATAAGGGACGCAAGGCCGGAAGCATCGGCACCGTCGGGTGTTTCAGCTTTTTCCCGAGCAAGAATCTGGGCGGCATCGGCGATGGCGGCATGTGCGTGACCAATGATGAGGCCTTGTTCAATCGCCTGATGGTCATGCGAAATCATGGCAGCCAACCTAAGTACTATCACAAGTATATCGGCGGCAACTTCCGGCTTGATCCGATTCAAGCTGCGGCGCTGCTGGTCAAACTGCCGCATCTGAATGCCTGGTCGGAGGCCAGGAGGCGGAATGCGTTGCTGTACACGCGCGCCTTCGCAGGGTCAGTGGTGCAAACGCCGTACGTGAATCCTGATTGTGTGTCGATTTTCAATCAGTACACCATCCGTATGCCGAAGCGAGACGAGATGGTGCAACACCTCAGGGCGCATGAGATTGGCTGTGAGGTCTACTATCCGGTTCCCGCGCATTTGCAGGAATGCTTTGCCTGCCTGGGATACAAGAGAGGCGACTTCCCGGAATCTGAAAAGGCTTCTCTGGAAGTTCTGTCGCTGCCCATCTATCCGGAACTGACTGAGGAACAGATCAGTTATGTCGCCAACACCGTGCTCGATTTCGTCGAGCGAGGGTGAAGGGCTGCTCGATGAATGGCCCACATTATGATGATGCCCGAAGAGGTCCTGATTCGGGGAATGTCGGGTGTTTTGCGAGGGAGGCAAGCGGCTCGTGAAGGTCTCGGACCGCGAAATCCTGCAGTGGGATGTCGCAAACTGGCGGGTGGTGCTGCAACTTTGGGACGAAACCGCGGTTTGTCGTGATGACGCCCAGGTTCTTGATCTGGGAGCCAGAGACGGCGGGCTTTCCCTCTACTTCGCATCGAAGGGTTGTCGCGTTGTTTGCTCCGACCTGAACGGTCCGTCTCCGGTCGCCAAGGTCTTGCACGAGCGATACGGTGTTGGGCATCTCGTCAAGTACGAGGCCATCGACGCGACGAACATCGCATATCCTGAAGCCTCGTTCGACATCGTCTGTTTCAAGTCGGTTCTAGGCGGAATTGGCGGGGCCGGGGGTTACACGGCCCAAGAGAAGGCTGTTCGAGAGATGCATCGCGTTCTGCGACCGGGCGGCAAGCTGCTCTTTGCGGAGAACCTTGTTGGCACTCGTCTGCATGCCTTCCTGAGAAAGCGATTTGTCGCCTGGGGTGAGCGATGGCGATACCTGTCGCTTGGCGAGGTACACGATTTGCTGCGACCGTTTTCCGAGGTCACGCGGGTCTGCACCGGGTTGCTTGCGACGTTCGGACGAAGAGAATGGCAGCGAAGCCTGCTACACTTTGTGGATGTTCTGGTTGATCCGATTACGCCGGACGCATGGAAGTACATAGTGGCGGGGTGCGCGGTGAAATGATTGATTCTTCTGCCCGCAGTGTAAGGGAATATCAGCGCGCCTTTGCTGAGTCTCTGGGTGTACCCCGTGCCTTTGCCTTCTGGAAAGGTCGCGTTGCGCTGTACGCGATTCTGAAAGCCCTGGGTATCGGTGAAGGCGACGAAGTCATCATGCCCGGCTACACCTGCGTGATGGCCGTCAACCCGCTCGTCTATCTGGGTGCCAAGCCGGTTTTTGTCGACATTGAGCCTCGCACGTACAACATCAATCCGGACTTCATCGAGGCGAAGATCACGCCACGCACCAGGCTGATCATCGCCCAACACACCTACGGGTATCCGGCCCGAATGGACGCCATCACAGATATCTGTCAGCGGCATGGGCTGACCTTGGTCGAAGACTGCTGCCTGGCTCTGGGCTCACGGTACAAGGGCAAGCTCGCCGGGACGTTTGGTGTCGCGGCCTACTTCTCCTTCCAGTGGAACAAGCCATTTACCAGCGGCCTGGGCGGCATGGCGGTGGTCCACGACCGCGAGCTTGCCGATCGAATCGCGAGTGTCGTCGGACAAGGCTTGGCACAGCCGACGATGCGTGAAGTCGCCATGCTCCGGGCACAGTTGATGATCTACCGCACGGCGATCTACCCGCGAACAACCGCATTCGCCCAGAACGTATTCAGATGGCTGACGCGAAAGGGGCTGGTCGTCGGTTCATCGAGTACGTGCGAATTCCAGCCCCGTATGGAGCCTGACTTTTTCAAGGGCATGAGCCAGGTGCAGGCCCACGTCGGCCTTCGGCAATTGGCAAGACTGGACAACAACATCGAGCACCGCCGGCGGATGACCCGCGTGTACGATAGTCTGCTGAGCGAGAGAGGCTGGTCGGTGACGCAATTGCCGTCGGAAATGGAGCCAGTACTGGTTCGCTACCCGGTGCGCGTCGCCGACAAGCAACGCGCCTTGGCGGAGGCGGCTTCCCACTTCGTGGAACTGGGCAGTTGGTTTGAGTGTCCGCTGCACCCGATCGAGACGCCGATGGAAGCGTACGGCTACCATACCGGCATGTGCCCCGAGGCGGATCGGGCCTCGCGAGAGACCGTCAACTTACCCCTGCATCCGCGCGCCGATGAGGCCACCGCAAGACGAACGGTCGATTTCATCTGCACGATCGGCCAAGCGTGATCTTGGCAGCGAATGGACAACCGAACAGGAGTGTTCCTCGATTGACCTTCGTCGCTGTTGCTATGATCCGGCGGTCCCAACGGTCTCCGATCTCTCCCTTCTGTTTTTCCTGAATCCAGACATCCACGTGTGGCGTTGCGTCTGCCCCATGGGCAGAATCAGGTGGCGGTCCGCGCGGGAATGACCGAGGGCATGAGCTGATCATGCACGTTATCTACATCCACCAGCATTTCTCGACCCGCAAGGGAGCCACTGGCACCCGCTCGTATGAAATGAGCCGAAGGTTGCTGGCCGCCGGGCACCGGGTGACCATGATCTGTGGCGCATACGGCCACGGAGACCTCGGGGGCGACACCGCGGAGCGACTGGCCGAGCACGATATAGATGGTATTCGAGTGTTTCGCATCGCCGAGCCCTATTCAAACCAGATGAGCTTCATGCGGCGGACCATGGCATTCGGCCGCTTTGCCCGTGCGGCGGCGCAAATTGCGTGCGGCCTGGACGGCGATCTTGTCTTTGCGACCTCGACGCCGCTGACCGTAGGGCTACCCGGCATGAAGGCGGGCAGACGCCTGGGCGTGCCGTTCGTGTTTGAGGTTCGTGATCTGTGGCCGGAACTGCCCATCGCCTTGGGCGTCGTTCGCAACCCGCTCACCAAGGCGTACCTTCGCAGGATGGAGCGACGGATCTACCGAGCGGCTCACCGTATCATTGCCCTGGCGCCGGGCATCAAGGAGGGAATCTGTCGCACGGGTTATTCGGCGGATCAGGTTGCGATGATTCCGAACTGCGCGGATCTCGATCTGTTTCGCCCGACGGACGAACCGCTCAGTGATCCTCGGTTCGGAGGGCCGGTCGATCTCAAGCTTGTTTTTACCGGGGCCCACGGCCTTGCCAACGGCCTGGACGCGGTGCTCGACGCAGCAGCTGTGTTAAGAGACCGGGGCGAAAAGGGGATCCGCTTGGTGTTCATCGGCGACGGGGGGCAGCGCGAGCGGCTGATGCGGCGGAGCCAGAACGAGGGGCTCGACGCACTGATCAGTTGGCTCCCTCCGATGCCCAAGGAGGAACTGGCTGACGTTCTGCCGCGAATGGACGCGGGGATGATGGTTCTCAAGAACGTTCCGGCATTCTACTACGGGACGTCGCCCAACAAGTTTTTTGACTACATCGCCTGTGGGCTTCCGGTGCTGAACAACTACCCCGGTTGGCTGGCCGACATGGTCACCGCGAACCGCTGCGGCTTGGTGGTCAGGCCCGATGATCCTGAGGCCTTTGCCGACGCCGTAATCTGGATGCGCGATCATCGGCCGGAACTCAAGGAAATGGGACGGCGGGCCCGGGAGCTGGCCGAGCGGGAGTTTGGCCGCGATCGTCTGGCTGATCAATTCGTTCGCACGCTGGAAGAAGCCCGGGCAAGCTTCTGAGCTGTCGGCACTCCGCACGCCGTCTCATGCCACCTCTCCATATTCGCGACTGTTTCCGGTCTGCGAAGAAGCCTGCTAGTAATCCATTTCCACACCACCTCACCAACGGCCGGTCGAGGTCGCACCAGATGGCACTGATCGCCATAGGGCCCCGATCCGCCTCTCTGAACCTCGCCGCCACAGCGTCCTGATTCACTTCCGTTTGCTACGGCATGTGAACTGACATCTCGATCTCCACGTCGTCGCCGTAGCCGAAATCAGCGATCCACGCGTCCTTTGGAAGGCTGCTGGCGAATGCAGCCATGTTGCTGCCGGCAGCCAGTTGGATGGTCCCCGTGCTGCTCATCGAGACGATCATCGCCTGAGCGGACAAATCATCCGTCAGAAGCCGCATGCCCGCAAGGTTGGCCGGATGCGGAACCTTGGTGGGCGTGGTGACCGTCCGTGCCAACAGGTCGGCGTTCCGGATGCTGACCCGGCCAGTGAAGACTTCCGAGCCTTCAAGACCCAGGACCAGCGTGTTGCCGGAGGCCCGTGCCGAGGCGATCGTGTACATGCAGGAGTGAGCGGCGTTATGGAATCGCACCATCTTGCCGACGAGTGCGGCAGCGTTGGCGGGGGGCTGGTCGCAGGTCATCGTCACGGCCTTGTTTTCGTAGTCGGCTGCGGAGATCGAGCCCGTGATCGTCGCGGGGACGGCGATCTCCACTGGCGGCTGGCTCATGGTCAGACCTGTGCCGCCGGCAGCGAAGCCCCGGGTGAGCTGTCCGTTTGAGACGGTGACCACTGCGACGGCCGCATCGCAAGACAGGCCCGATGGCAGCGTGAACGCCTTGCCAGCCTCCGGAGAAACGACGATCGTGTCAGTTGCCCCTGCCCGCTGCACAGTAAGCACAACGATCTGGTCACTACCCTGCCCGAGTGAGGCGGCGTTGCTGAGATTCACCGACTGGATAAAGGATTGGCTTCCCGTTGGCTCCCAAACAGAGACAAATGTATTGCCGGGCGCATCGGCGGATCGGCGCACCAGCATGTACTTAAGGATCGTCGGGATTTTGCGGAGCGGGGACACGTAGGCATCGGCGACGATCACATCCTGTCCAGCGTGATCAGGAACGTGGACGCGAAGGCCGGCGAGGTTGTCGGTTGTACGCCACTGGGCGGTGATCGGAGTACTCGGCGCGGCATGCTGCCAGTTGAACAGGTGTGAGTAGCCGCTGCCCATGTATGTGCTGTACGGGCCACCATACCCCGGTGCGCCGAGGACTGGATCGTCGTAGAGCTGGCCGTAGGCGACATTTGCGCCGGCCAGGGTGCCCTGGGTGACCGGGGCAGAGAGCGTGGTGCCGGTCATGGTGAACTGTCCTTCCGGGCCATGGATGCTGAGCACGTGCTTGCTGCCGCCACGGGCACGGAAAACATCCACCAGGTAGGAGTTGTCATTATCGACGTCGACCAGCACCAGTGTTCGCCGATAGATGTCGGTCTTGGCATAGGTGCCGGCGGCGTCGATGTCGACCGCGTGGGCTGTCGGGCTTTCGTGGAACCGCAGCACTGTGCCCGCGACGTTGCCGTCCTGCTTGCGGTCATCGACAAGCAGGGTGTTGTGGCTGACGGTGTTTTTGGACCAGCTGTAGATTCCCGCGACATACTCGTTCATCGCATCGGGATACCCGAGATCCGGTGAAAGCCTTCGATTCCGACCGAACAACTCGATGTTCAAGCGATCGGCATGGGCATGCGAGCCTCGCAATCCATGGAAAACAGAAACCGCAAGGCGATTCTGTGGATTGTTGAGGATCGCCATGCCGTAGCCATCCAGCAATCGACTAGGCTGTATGGGCTGGTATGAATCAAGATCAGATTGGAGTGCGGCCAGGTCGATGGCGCCACGGAGACAATCCTCAAAGTAATGCGTCCAACCGTCGCGGAGTTCGCCCAGCTGGTCTAGAGCCCAGGCATATTGGGGCCGACCAAGCTGCTGATACGCGGCATGGTAGGTTGGCGTTATAGGACCGATCCAGCCATCGTTTATGGTACCGGCATCACCCACGGCAGGTGTGAACTGGCCGATGCAGATCATTTCCAGTGGTGTGTCGAGCATGCGTTGCATCTTTGGATGAGCGAACAGATCGATATTCGCTCTGAGCAGCGGAAGGCCGAGTTCTGTCAGTTCCCTTACCCAGACAAAGCAGTAGTAGGGTGAGCCCTCATGGGGCATGCCGTCCTTGTAAACCAGATTGTGGAGAGCATAGTTGATGCCCTGCTGTTGGGCAGCGCCGCCGGGAGAACTCAGGAGTTGGTCAAGCAAGCTCGCTGTAGGACCGTGCTGACGTACGAGCATGGTGTGGACCAAAGTGTTCTGGCGTATTCCGATGCTGTTGCCGTCTTGCCAGCCGTCGAGAACATCAACGGCTTCCTCAAGCAGGTTGGCCTCAATGTTAGCTCTAATGTTCGCAGCGGACCTCCACGGCAAAGAGACTGAGCCCGGATCTATGAGAGCGTCAAACACGAGTTCGTATGCCAGTACCAAGTCCCGAAGCGTTTGCATCTCCCAGCCTCTATTCAGGATTTTTCCTGGGTAGGTTGCGCTACTCATCTCCCCGTATCGCGACTGCTTGTCATAGTCCATCGCTGGGTAGACCTCGGCGATCCTGTCGAGCATGACGATCGCTTTTTCGGCATAGACGCGCTGACCCGTCAACGCATACGCTTGAGCCAGCCAGGTGACAGCAGGTAGCCAATCGTTCGCCCAGTGGCTGTGACACGCGTAAGCGACAAACCAATACTTCTCGCCGTCGGGTGCGACGTAGCCTCTGCCACTGTCGACGTACTTGCCAGCCAGCAGGCTGGTGTCCGTCATGCCGCTTCGGTAATAGGCGTCAAAGTCGTTGCTCGGGTAGCTCTCCCCGCCGACCGGGCAAATGACCTTGAAGCGATTTGTCGGGTGCAGCCTCCATGGGTATGTCCCGTACTGGTAAATTGCAGTGCCGTGAACCGGGCAGCCTTTGGCGGAGACGTCCCAATCCCGGCAGACGCGCGAGTCGGGAAGAAGTTCCCGCAGTTGTTCGTTGGTGTAGCCGATCCATTTGTCGGCGTGGGTCTTGGTGGATGACCGCATACCCATGATGACCGGGTCAGTCGCGGCCAGACGGCGCAGTTGTGCGATCTGCTCATCAGTATAGAGCGATCGCGATGTCTTCAGCGGCCACCGGGGCTGGCGCAGGCCGCTCGGGGCTGCCGCCACCGCTACGGTGATTTCCGCACAGATTGGTTCCTGAGGCTGCGGCGGGGGGAGGGTCAGGCACAGCCTGGCCGTGTAAGTGCCGCCGTTCACATAAGTGTGAGTGACGGACAGGCCTTCGGCGGTGGCTGTCTGATCGCCGAAGTCCCAAGTATATGTACCCTCCGGCAGAGGCGAGATCGTAGCGGACTTGACGGTGAAGGTCACCTGGAGTGGCGCGGTGCCTTGGTTGGGCGAAGCGGTGAGTTTGACCTTGGGAGACACCGCATTAATGACCGTGACGTCGACGGTGTCGCTGCTGGTCAGCGTACCCGCGGTCACGGTTAGCTGGAACGTCAGCACGGAATCGGCAAGCACCGTCGGCGCAGTAAACTTCGGCGTCAGGCTGCTCGTTCCCATAAGCAGTACTCGTGGCCCAGCGGTCTGCTTCCAGAGGTACGTGAGCGACAGGCCCTGGCCTCCGCTGACAGAGCCCTGCAGAACCACTTCTTCGCGTTCCATGACCGTTATGGCTTCGCCAGCTTCGGCGGTCAACGTGCCGGTGGAGGTGTCGCCGCCGGCCGGGCTGAGCGGGTCGTTTGTGTCATTTCCCGATGATGGCTGATCGGGATGAAAGCCGAGGACGTCGCCGCCGCTGAACCCATCGCCGTTAGACAACGGACCGAGCTCGCATGACTGTCCCAGACAGCAAGACAGCAGGAGGAATCCGAGCAGCAACCGATGAGACCTGAAGAAAGCAC
Source organism: Phycisphaerae bacterium (assembly GCA_035384605.1). Taxonomy (NCBI): domain Bacteria; kingdom Pseudomonadati; phylum Planctomycetota; class Phycisphaerae; species Phycisphaerae bacterium. The sequence continues at coordinate 4,584 of DAOOIV010000059.1, read as the reverse complement.
ACCGGTTCGCATGTCTCCATCGCGGCGAACCATCCTGGCCGTTCTCTCGTGACGAGCAGGTGCCGAGTTGTTGTGCCTGTCTTGATGTTGACTGCATGGCGCTTATTCCCCTCTTCTGATGCGGTGGCAAACTCGTCGCCTTTTGCGGACGTTCAATCCCAGTCATTCCCAACAAGAGATGTAAGATACAAAAGAAGAGCGGACAACGACCTTTGGGAAAACTGGGGTGATTTGGCAAGGTTGTCTCAGGGACGAGCACGTCCGAGAATCATGTGGTCAGGCCCGGAGTTCACGAACGGTTATTACGAGACTCGCGGCGCGCCGCTGAGTACGTTTCCGTCCGGGAATCTGGAGGCCAAAGGCTACGGGGGCCGACAGTCTGGTGAATCATCTTCTCGGACGCCGAAAACGCCCCAGACACAAGAGGATTTGGGCTACATGAGGGCGTGCGAGCGGGGATCGGACGCTGCCTGCCAATCGGATGGCAGCATACGGTTTTCGGAGGCCTCGTTCTTGCGCAGGTAGTCCTCACGTCGCGGTGCACGTCGGTGGGGGGACGAGTGACAGGCACGGGGGCGATAATTCGGGGACCGTGCCCGGAGCGGCAGGGCAAAGGCCGGGCAGATTAATGGCTTCGAATACCTGCGTTATCGGAGCAAAGCGGAAGGCCTCGAAAAGGCGGGTCAGGCGAGGCAACACGCGAGATCGCCACAACGACTGCATGACGCGGCGGCTGGTGGAGAAGCGCAATCCGGCCCTGCGAAATAAATCGACCTCGTCCGAAGCAAGTTCATAGGGATGCAGATAGACGACGGCCGGGTGGCCGCCGGCGTTCATGCTGCCGATGGCGTGCGCATGAACCCACCAGGGCAGCAGTCGCATATAACCGCCGCCGCAGACGGGCACATGGCAGCCGAAAACGCGCAGCGTGGTCAATGGAAACTCAACAAGATCACAATTGCTCCAGCGATGCGGGATGCGCGGCGCGTCGTGAATACCATAGCGAGCCTTCCGGATCGGAAAGATGCTCGAACTGTACCGAAAACCGAGGCTTGCCAGAATCGGCCCTCCCCAGAGCGATTCTCGGGTGATCGAAAACGCCGGGGCCCGGTAACCCAACGGCCGCCGTCCGGTCTGCGATCCGATGATCTCGATCGATCGCCTGACGTCCTCCTCAAATTGCCGAGGCGTCAGCCGATACATCAGTTCGTGCCCATAACCGTGCGAGGCAATCTCATGCCCGGCCGACTGAATCAGGGGCAGAAGCTGCGGATGCCGCTCGCACACCTTTCCGAGGGCAAAGAAGGTGGCCCGGACTGAATGCCTGTCCAGCAGCCCAAGCAGACGGTCGACGTTGCCGACGACCCGGTCGGTAATCGGCAGGCTCGGATCGAGGACGGCCTGAGGCCAGTCCTCGAGGTCGACGGTCAGGGCGTTGAGCATGCGAGCTTCCTGGGGCCTTTCTTCTATTGGATCAATCGGAAGGTTTGACCCGCGGCTTTGGTTCTCGGACGCCAACGCGGACCGCCTTTTGGCGGGTCGCAGCCCGAACACACCGCAATCCACCAACATCCGCGTACAATGGACAGATCTCTGTCCGTAAAGTCCTGAGGCGGACCGCCTTGCTGCGGGCCGCAGCCCAAACACACCGCTATCCACGAACATGCGCGTAAAACGGACAGATCTCTGGCCATAAGGCCATAAAAATCTGCCAGCACCCTTTCGAAAGGCTTTCCCGCCGCTGCCTGGAATCCTGACAGATCGGTGGGAAGCCAGGCCCTCCAAGGCCGGTTTATTGACAAGGACCGGCCTCCGGCGTTAAATGGACTTTGAGATCGCCGCGGATGTGGCGGAATTGGCAGACGCGCAAGGTTCAGGTCCTTGTGGGGGCAACCCCGTGGAGGTTCGACTCCTCTCATCCGCAATTCCTCGATCATTAGCCTCTTCCATCGGGACTGGTGTGCACTTTGCGCGCATGTTTTTGGATCGCAGATCGCGTGGGCTGCGGTCCGCCTTAGACGGAATGTCGTCTCATTTTTATGTGAGGTCACCTGTTGACGACTTCCGTAGCATTCGCCTATCGGTCACCGCTTCAAATTGGCCGCTCAGAGGTAATGATTGTGGGATATGTTTTACAGCTTTGCGGTTATTGAATGGCGCCGCCCTCGTACTCCTGTCACCATCCGCAAGGATGCGATCACGGCGTCTCGAGGCCTTCTTTTCCCGTGGCGTCCGGACTGTGTGGCGAGTTGCCAGCGACAAATGGCGTAAGGATCGGTCTCGTGCCGATGATTAGGCGGGGGGGTTATGGTTATAATCAGTGAATCTCACTGGGAGGTCGGAGGCTCGATGGGAACGGCAGTCCTGGAGAATGCAACGAAGGGCACGATGGGTGCGCCGAGTGGATCACCGCTGCTCTCAGGGGGCCTTGCAGGGCTGCTGAGGCGGGAGTGGCTCATTACCAACGGGCGGGGGGGGTATGCGTCCGGGACCGTGGCGGGGGTGCCGACGCGTCGCTATCACGGCCTTCTCGTAGCCGCCGCTCGCCCCCCTCTGGAACGCTGGCTGTTTCTGAGCGGGGTGCTTGAGCGCGTGGGGATCAACGGGCGGTTCGCAGAGGCGGCAACTTTCGAGTTTGACAAGACGTTCCATCCGGAGGGTTATCGGCTACTGACGGATTTCGCGGTCAGCAACAATGCCGAGATGCCTTGGGTGCGTTTCACCTACGCCATCGAAGGCGTGAAGATGACCAAGCGCATCGTACTGCTGAGAGACCGGGATGAGGTCTGTATTCGCTATCGTATCGAGGCCCCACCCGGCACGGTTCTCTCATTGGGGCTCTTGCCGTTCCTGGCGATGCGTGATTTCCACGCGTTGACCCGCGCGTTTGAGGGCAGCTATCCGCTTACTCTGGCAGACAACTTGGTTGCAGTTGATGCCTTCACGTCAGGCCCGCGCGTGTGGTTGACGGCCGGTTCGCCAGGCCAGGATCAGGGTGTGGCGTTCGAAAGCCAGCCGCACTGGTGGCGACAGTTTGAGCATCGGGAGGAGGCGGCACGAGGGCTGGATCACAGCGAGGACCTGTTTGTGCCGGGTTGGTTCAAAGCGGCGGGGATGGGCAGCCTTGAGGTGGAGTTTCGCGCCGTTGCCGATTTCACCCCGGATTTCTCAGGCCGGCCGGAGCCGCGGCCGTTTGCCTCCGACAACGTGACGGAGTCCGGCAGGGCGCTGCCGGTGGAGGAGCGTCTCAGAGAGGCCGCAGGTGCGTTTGTGGTCAGCCGCAAGCGACCGGAAGGGTCGAGTCTGACCACGATCCTGGCAGGCTATCACTGGTTCGGCGACTGGGGGCGCGACACGTTCATCGCCCTTCCCGGCCTGCTGATCGAGACCGGGCGGCTGGGCGAGGCGAGACAGGTTTTAGAGGTTTTTGCCTCCGCACAGCAGGACGGGCTGATCCCGAACCGTTTCAGCGATTACGGCGACGGTCGGGACTACAACAGCGTCGACGCGAGCCTGTGGTTCATCCACGCGGCCGATGCCTACACGGCGGCCAGCGGCGATGACGGCTGCTGGCGCGAGAAGCTCGGGCCGGCGTGCGAGCGGGCGGTGGAGGCATTTCTGGCGGGCACGAAGTTCAACATTCACGTTGACGGCGACGGGCTGGTTGCCTGCGGGGACGCCTCGACGCAGTTGACCTGGATGGATGCCAAATGCGGCGACACGGTATTCACGCCGCGTCACGGCAAGCCGGTCGAGATCAACGCCTTGTGGTACAACGCCTTGCGGCTTCTGTCGCGGCGTGTTTCGGCTTACGAGCCCGGCCGTGCGAGCCGTTATGCAGATCTGGCGGGCAAAGTGGAACAGGCGTTCAGGCAGGTATTCTGGAATGAGAAGTGCCGGTGCTTGTACGACGTGGTGCGTGACGGCTGGGCCGATCCTGCGGTGCGACCGAACCAGATTCTGGCCGTCAGCCTGCCGTATTCGATGCTCGACCGCGAGCGTCAGCGGGCGGTTCTGGCGATCGTCGAGCGGCAACTGCTGACCCCTTACGGCCTGCGGTCGCTCTGTCCGCGGCACCCGTCGTATGCCGGCCGTTACGAGGGCAACCCCTATCGGCGCGACAGTGTGTACCACCAGGGCACGGTATGGGCTTGGCTGATGGGTCCGTATGTGGAAGCATACCTTCGCGTTCATGATTTCTCGCCCGAGGCCAAGCGCCGCATGCGCCAGCTTATCCAGCCGTTGGTCGATCACTTGGACGACGCGGGCATTGGCTCGGTCAGCGAAATCTTCGACGGCGACCCGCCGCACACTCCTCGTGGCTGCATTGCCCAAGCATGGAGCGTGGGTGAGCTGCTTCGGGCGTGGCACATGACCGAACCGGTCGGTGGTTGAATCCGCAGGCGCATCCAGGGTTCGGCCAGCCATGCCGTGCGCCTCCCAGGGGTTGGGTGATCGATATCGACTGCTGCCTCAGGGAGAGGTTATTCCCGATCATAAATAGCTTCAAATAAGGACTTATACGTCCGATGGGTTTGTTTGGCGCGGGGGGTGGTCGGCGGTCGGTGTCCGGCTTTTGGCGCG
>DAOOIV010000058.1 GCA_035384605.1 Phycisphaerae bacterium | reverse complement strand
CCAGCCCCACTCGATGATCAGGAAGACAAAAGCGACGACGCCGAGAACCAGGGCCGTATGGGCCGAGAGGAGGGGGCGTCCGCGGTACAGCAGGCTCCAGAGGCCGGCGACACCGCTTGCCGGCGTCAGAATCACGTACAACCAGAAGTTCTCGGGGTGCGCCGATCGCTCGGCACTTGCCAGCAGGACAACCACGCCGATCAGCATGGCCCCTTCCGAGCAGAATCGTCGGATCATCGCGTTCATCGACGCCTCCTGACGGGAGCGCCTGGATGGGTCAGGTCGAACAGCAAGTCGAAAGGTTCGCTGTCGGGGGACAAAACCAGGATCGTTTCAGCCCTGGTTCCGATGATTCTGGCGACGCGCTGATGGACGCTCCGTATGTGACTGCTCAGCAACAGGCAGCGAGCGTTCCAGCCCGTGGACCAATGCACGCGTCCCACCAGTTCGTCGAAGCTCGTTTGGGCGCCGGGACCTATGCCGGCGAGCTCCGTGAGCAGGCGTTGTCGATGGACCTTGCCGGCCGTCGGGGCGATGACCACGGGCTTGGCCGCCCGGCAGATCAGACCTACCCGGTGTCCCTGTTCCAGGGCCGCACAGGCGGCTGTGGCTGCGGCGCTGATGAGTCGCTCGGCCCGTCCGTCATGGTCGTCCGTGTCTTGCTGGGGGCGCGACGTGTTCCCCGCCGCGTCCGGCCAGGGATCCAGGATGATGATCATCCGAGTCTGGCGCGGTGATAGCATTTCCCTCACGACCAGTTCACCAGTACGGGCCGAACGTCGCCAATGAATCCAGTGGTAGTTGTCACCCTCGCGATACTCGCGAACGCCGACAAATTCGTCTGGGTTCTCACGTTCCCGGGCTGTGCGGGCTGACTGAGACTGGCCTCCTGCGGTCTTTTTCCATAGGTCATGGCGCATTCGGCCCATGGCGGGATACACGGTGAGGCTGCCCGCTGAGGGGGCTTCCAGCACGCATGCGAAAAGACCGAACGGATAACCGCAGGAGACCCGGATGCCGGTCAGAACCAGGTGTGCGCGCCGGGGGCATTGGCCGAGTGCCTCTACACGTTTCTCCTGTCGAGGGGGCAGACATTCGACGAAAACGGTCGGGAATCGTGCCGGCCGGTCATTGACCCGCATCTCGGTGACCGTCAGGCCCCGAGCGTGCAGCCGTTTGCGGCGGTTTCTGAGCCGATAAGCCACGGCGAAGGGGCGGTCGGCCACGACGCCTTCGGGCGCGATTCGGTCCACCTCGATTCGGCGAAGCATGAGGATGGGGAATACCGCGTTCACCAGCAAAGCGCCCACTCCGATTCCGAAGAGCAGAACGAGCAGGTTTGCCTCGCTGTTGAGGCCCGCCAGCAGTACGACAACGTTCACAAAAGCGAAGAGCAGACCACCGAAGGTAAAATGAAGCGTTCTTCGGGCAGTCTGGGCGCGCGGGGCGTCGAGACGCTTGTGCTGCGGTTCGAGGAGAATGCACCTGTCGGCCAAGGCGGTCATCTGATTGTCCCCGTCGGCGCGCGGCCGTGGCGCGTGCCCATTATTCAGGCACGGTCACGGTGCGGAGGATCTCGGTCAGGATCTGTTCGGCGCTGATTGTATGTCCCTCGTGCACGAAGCTCTTCGTCGCGATGCGGTGCGCGCAGACGGGAATGAACAGGGACTTGATGTCATCGGGAATGACATAGTCCCGGCCGGCGAGCATGGCGGCGGCTTGTGCGGCTCGAATAAAGGCCAGGGTTCCGCGAGGCGAGACACCCAGTTCCAGGTGCTCGTGCTCGCGGGTGATTTCAAGCAGGTCCAGAACGTACTGGACCAACCGGTCGTCGATGCGGATCTGGGGCACGCGGTCCTGAATCGCAATCAGGTCCTCGCGGCGCATCACGGGTCGCAGAACCTCCAGGGCCGTCTTGCTCGGGTCCTCGCGGATGATACGGGCTTCGACTTCACGGCTGGGGTAGCCGATGCGGATTCTGAGAGCGAAACGGTCGAGCTGGTTCTCGGGCAGAAAATAGGTGCCCTCGAACTCGAACGGATTCTGCGTCGCGATGACCAGGAAAGGCTGCTCGAGTTTCAGGGTCCGACCGTCGACGCTGACCTGAGCCTCGTTCATGGCCTCCAGCAGGGCCGACTGCGTGCGGGGAGTCGTGCGGTTAATCTCGTCGGCCAGAATAATGTGGGCGAAAATAGGCCCGCGCTTGAACTCGAAGGTGCCGGTCTTCGCATCGTAGATGCTGACCCCGATGATGTCCGACGGGAGCAGGTCGGGGGTGAGCTGGATTCGGGAGAAGGACAGGTCCAGGCTGCGAGCCAAGGCCCTGGCCAGCACGGTCTTGCCCACACCCGGTGCGTCCTCGATCAGCAGGTGCCCCCGACTCATCAGGCCAACCAGAACCTGGGTGACCGTATTGGGCTTCCCCAGGAACACCCGATCAATGTTGTTTCGCAGCTCGGCCACCTTGGCCAGGAGAGGATCGCCTGCCAGTTGAAGGTTCGCTTCCATAAATACTGACCCTTTGACAGAGAGGCCCTTGGTCTGATGCCCGCCTGATTATAAGACAATCGCCCCGAAAACCCTACGACTTGAAGGTGGGGTAAGTTCGAAACCTGATTTCCGGGTGCCAGGGCGGCTGGGGCAGGGTACAATAAGTCGGAAACAGCACTTGCGGGAGGGGGAAGTCTGCCCCGTCTCGGAGGGAGATCACATGATGCATGGACTCAAGACGTGGATGCCAGTGCTGCTGGCCGTCGGATGGATCGTCGTCAGCAGTGGTGCGCTGCTGGCGGCCGAGGATACGAGTTCGGCCGGCAGCAAGGTCAACATTCGCACCTCGGGTGGAATGAGAATCGTGGCGGTCAGACGCCCGGCGTCGTCACCTGCCATCAATACTCAAGCTCTCGCTGCCCCCTCATCAGTTGTGACTGCAGCCGAGCCCATGACGGCTGGTACGCTGTCCACGCCGTTTCCCCGGCCGCCTCTGGCGGGTTTTTCTCCTCTCGTGGCCATAACAACCTCGGATAAGCGGGAATTCGATGATCTGATGTGGGATCACACTGTGCACCATACCTACACAGGCAACGCCCTGAATGCGCCTGCGAACGCGAACTTTATCATCGGCATCTTCGACAGCGGCTCAGTCGTTGACTTGGTAGCTGAGCCGTGGGACTGGATCGTGGGCCTCACCGGAACGCGTCTGACGGGGAACCCCTTTCCGATCGGCGGTACGGGAGGGACCGTCGATGCCATCATCTCCAAGCCCGTTGGTTATTTTGCGAACGGGTTGAGCGCTGTCGACGCAGCCTCAGGTCTGCTTGACCTGACCAAAGTCGTCGGTCACGGCAATACCTGCCTGCTGGTAGCACCTGAGATTGCGTGTGGTAACGGCGAGGGGCTGACCGCCGTGTTGGGAACAGGTTTTGTGTCATTCTTCAATACCATTATTCGAGTGGACACCCCGATACGTCGTGGTTTTGGCGGCGACGACGTGCTCAGCCCGAGTGTCCAGATTCAGGATCAGTCGATCGCCCTGCCGCTGTATCCTCGGAAGATGTCGATGACCTTCAGCTCGGGCGGGCTTCCGGTGACAACGGCCTCATACTACGGCCTGTTGGATCCCTGGACGTGGGAGGTGGATATCATCCTGCCGACGCTCTTGGGTATGGGTAGCGGCATGATTCCGCTAGGTGGGTATTTCTTTGGGACGATCGGGGCGATCGAAGGAGAACCGGGGCCGACCAATCCCTTACAGAACATGCGAGTGCTCGTCGACACGGGTGCCCAAAGTTCGATCATCACGCCAGGCATGGCCGCCAATCTCAACCTTGACCTGTATAATCCCGACTTCACGGTCGACATATGCGGAATCGGCGGCCTGACTACCGACGTGCCGGGATTCTGGGTCGATTACGTCAAGATGAACGCCGCCGGCGGTGCATTGGAGTTCTCTCAGGCCCCGTTTGTGGTTGTGGACATGGCCTCGCCTGATGGAGGGCAGTTTGACGGTGTGCTGGGCATGAACTTTTTCTGGAATCGCAACGTGATTTTTCAGCCGGTACCGTCTGGCAGCAGTTTCCTGCACATCTCGGACCCCATTCCCTTCGCTTACGGCGACCTTGACCGCGACCTCGACGTCGATCAGGACGATTTCGAGATCTTCTCGGCGTGCAGCAGCGGCCCCGGGATCCCGTTCAGCGCCGAGTGCACGCTTGTCGACGCCGACGATGATGGCGATATCGACCAGACGGACTTCGGCTTCTTCCAGGCCTGTCTCAGCGGTGAGAACGTTCCGGCCGACGTAAACTGCAAGCCTTGATTCAGAAAGCGTTCAGCATGTTTGTTCAGAGACAGCTTCTCCTCGTGCTCACGGTACTTGTTGGCCTTGCTTTGATCGCCGCTGTACCATCGCCGCTTCGGCCGGGCGCTGCCTTTGCCTCGGCCGGTGACGAGGAAGGTGTTCAACAGGAGACGACCATGGCCGGCAAGACGCCCAAGCAGAAGACAAGACCCGCGGCCGCGAAAACCGGTGGTGGAGATGATACTGCTGCGGGCAGGCAGTCCACCAAGCCCGCGAAAGCCGACGCCGGGCAGATCCGCGTTGCGATCTGCCAGATCCTGTGTATTGACGGTGATGCGGAGGGCAACTTCCGGCGAATCGAAAACGCCCTGGAAGTCGCCGCGGCCGCCAAGGCACAACTGGCGTGCTTTCCGGAGTCTGCGATACTGGGCTGGGAGAACCCCGATGCCTTCAAACTGGCCGGCCCGATTCCGGGGCCACATTCCGATCGAGTCGCCGCCCTGGCCCGCAAATACAAGATGATGATTTCGATCGGCATTGATGAACTGGCGGAGCCCGGGTGCCTGTATGACTCAGCCATTCTGGTGGATGAGAAGGGCAAGATTCTGCTCAAGCATCGCAAACTGAACGTTTTGCCTGAGCTCATGGACCCGCCGTACTCGGTGGGCAAGCCGGAGGATATCAAGGCCGTGGATACGCCGCTCGGGCGGATTGGCATGCTCATTTGCGCGGATACCTTCACCGAGGAGTACGTCAAGCGGGCCGGCTCACTCAAGCCGGACGTGCTGCTGGTCCCGTACGGCTGGGCGGCGCCGAAGGAAAAGTGGCCCGGGCACGCCAAAAACCTCCACAAAACAGTGGCCCAAGCGGCTCAATGGGCCGGCTGCCCAGTCGTGGGGACGGACCTGGTGGGGATGATCACCCACGGGCCGTGGACCGGACAAACGTACGGAGCTGCCAGCGTCGTCGCGGACCGCCAGGGCAACATTCTGGTGATTCTCCGCGACCGGGATGTGGACGTGCAGGTCATTGATCTGGCGATTGGCCGTCGCTGAACAGCATCAGCGGGTCGTGCCTGATCTGTGCAAATGCAGCCGAACTAAGGTCAATGCGCTCCAGCGTCGCATACGGCAACGCTGGCCAATGAAGAATGGCAAGTGCGGAATTGAGAATGGAGCTTGCTCTGTCGCGCACGCCGAGATGCACAGGCGGTGGTGTTTCGGTGCAAGGCAAGAAATCCGAGAACAAGGCCGTTTCCAGGGCTCCGTGCGATTGTCCCTTGTTCGGATTCTATGAAATTGAGGGGTACAGGTTGTGATCTTGTTTGACTGTGCCAGTAAGCAGCGGCTTGCGGAACAAACAGCCCAAGGCGGACCGCCTTTTTGCGGGCCGCAACCCAAGCGCTCTGCCATCCAGAAAGATGCGCGCAAGCCGCACAGATGCCTGGCCGTCAGGTTCTAACGGACTAACAGCCGAACAGACTGACAGACCGCTGGAGATGCTCCCTTGCCAGGCTGGTTTATTACAGGAACGGATACAGGCGTTGGCAAGACGGTGATTGCCGGCGCACTGGCGATGCTGCTCCGCGAGCACAACCGCAAGGTGGCTGTGTTCAAACCGGTTGCCACGGGGTGCCGAAGAGACGTGCGGCTCGGGCTGGCCAGTGAAGATGCTGAATTCCTTGCTCATTGTGCCGAGAGCGACGCGACTCTTGAGACCATCAATCCCGTGCGGTACGGGGGGGATGTGGCTCCGATGATTGCGGCCGAGCACACCCGCAAGCCGGTCGATTGGGAGGCGATTGACCAAAGCTGGTGTCGGCTGCGGGCTTCTGCCGATTGGGTTCTGGTCGAAGGGGCCGGAGGGCTTCTGGTCCCCGTCGACCCGAAAAACAACATGGCTGACTTGGCCAAGCGGTTCAACCTGCCGCTGATTATTGTAGCCCGGCCGGGTCTGGGGACGATCAACCACACGTTGTTGACCATCGAGGCCGCCCGGACGCGAGGACTGCCCATCTCGGGCGTGGTGATTAACGGTTACCGGCCCGACTCCGCCACCTTGGCCGAGGAAACTAATCCTGAAGTCATCGCCCGGCTGGCTAAGATTTCGATGCCCTTGATAGCGCCTTTTGATGCTCGAACCGACCTTCGGCAAGGGCTTGTGGGCGAGACGCTGCTTCATGCCCTGCGGCCCTTTGTGGAACGCGCATTGGGATAGCAGGGCTTTGCCTCTGGTCCGCGCCGGTGCAAATCTCCATACTCGCTGAACCCAAGAAGTGTTCGCGACGTATCTTTTTGTAAATTAAGCGTTTAAGACCCACTGCGCCCGCAGGAACCTGACAGGCACTGTGTCTGCGGACGGGATGGCGCAGCACGCGCTGCGGGGTCGCCGCGACTGATAACTCACAACCTCGGCTGCCTGGGATCTGGCTTTTGCGGGACTGTTCATGAGAACTTGACATGGGTGGCCTGGGGTGCTATCTAGTTTGGCCCCCGCCGGACGCGCCGAGCATGCTCGTCCGCAGGGCGGCGAACCACGGCCGCGTGAGTTTCGTAATAGCGCGGCGTAAACGGTGTGCCGACGGGCGGAGACCCTGCGCGGGATCAGAAATAACGTCAGAAAGATTACAGGAAAGGCTGCGGCCGGGGAACTCGAAGAGCTCCGTGGTCGCTTGTACATTCAAAGGCAGGAACGAGAGCAAATCACATGATCGAGGTGAGAAATCTGACCAAGTTCTACGGCTCACACAAGGCGGTCGACAACATCTCGTTCAGCGTGGAAGAGGGCGAGATTGTCGGTTTTCTGGGGCCCAACGGGGCGGGCAAGAGCACTACGCTTCGCATACTCACCTGTTTCCTGCCGGCCACGAGCGGCTCGGCGAGCGTTGCCGGCTTCGACGTCTTCACCCAATCGCTCGAGGTCAGGCGTCGCGTCGGTTACCTCCCGGAAAGCAATCCCCTGTACCAGGAAATGCGGGTGCGTGAGTTCCTCAACTTCCGCGGTAAGCTCCGCGGAATGGAGCGAAGCGCACGCGAGGCGGCGATCCGGCGCGTGGCCGATCGGGTTTGGCTGGGCGATTTCATCGATCGGCCGATCGGTCAGTTGTCCAAAGGCATGAAGCAAAGGGTAGGTCTGGCCGATGCACTCCTGCACGATCCGAAGGTTCTGGTGCTGGACGAGCCCACCATCGGCCTGGACCCGACGCAGATTCGCGAGACGCGAAAGCTGATCTCCGACCTGGCCAGGCGGCATACCATCATTCTCAGCTCTCATATCCTGCCGGAGGTCGAGGCCACGTGCCAGCGGACCATCATCATCGCCGGCGGACGTATTCGGGCCAGCGGCTCCATGAGCGAGATCCGGGATCGCATTAAGGGCGCCTCTCGGGTGATCGCCGAAATCCGCGGGCCGAAGGAGGACGTGGCCCGGGCGATACGGCAGGTGAACGGAGTCAAAAACGTGGAGATCAACCCGAACGAAGGCTGGAACCATCTTCGGATCGAGACTTCCGAGGGACGTGACGTGCGCGAGGAGATCGCGTCGGTTGCCGCCCGCCATAACTGGGGCCTGCGCGATCTGCGGTTGGAGACGGGCGGTCTGGAAGAGTTCTTTATCCAGATCACCGCCGAGGCGGCCGGCTCGACGGGGCGATAACGCTCGCGCCGCCTGACTGTTGCTTCCATACTGTTTCACTGAGGACGGGCATTTATGTCTGAGCAAAATGAAGCGAAGGTGCCGAGCGCGGCCGGGGCGACCAGCTCCGTGGCCGTGGTCGCGCTGATGGAACGTGAGCTGTCGGCTTTGTTCTACTCGCCGATCGCCTACATTGTCGGTTTCGTGTTCCTGGTGCTATCGGGGATGTATTTCACCACCGACGTGCTTCAGCCGGGCAACGAGGCGAGCATGCGGTTGCTGTTTGAGCGTATCGCCGGCCTCCTGGTATTTGCCCTGCCGTTGCTTACCATGCGTTCGGTGGCCGATGAGTTCGCCTCAGGATCGATCGAGTCCCTGATGACCGCCCCGGTAACCGACGCGGGGGTGATTCTCGGCAAGTTCTTCGGGGCCCTGATCTTCTATATCGGCTTGTTGGCCACGACTGTGCCCCACCTGATCCTGATGACGATTTACGCCAACCCGGTCGGGACGGAGATCGTCAGCGGCTACATCGGTCTGATCCTGTTGGGGGCGATGTTCATCTCGGTCGGACTGTTCGCCAGCGCCACCACGCGGCACCAGCTTCTGGCCGCGATCATCGCCGTGGCGGTTCTTTCGCTGTTCAGTTTCGCGGCGGAGTACGCGACCGCCCAGGTGACCAACGTCTGGCTCAGCAAGTTCCTCAAGTCGTTGAACATTCTCGATCAGTTCTCCAACTGCAACAAGGGAATGATCGACTCGGCGAGCGTGGTGTTCTTCGTGTCGAACACCTGTCTGTTTCTTTTCCTGGCAATCAAGGTTCTGGAGTCGCGGCGATGGCGGTAAACGACAAGCATCACGAGATGAGTGCCACGGGCCGGCGCCTGTTTTTCGGCACCAACGTTTTCATCGTCATTCTCCTGCTGGCGGCGGTGGTGGTCGGCATCAATTTCCTGTTCACCGACCCGAGACTGAACAAACGATGGGACCTCTCGGCCGGTTCATCAAGCTACCGCCTCAGCCAGCGGACCAAAAACGTCTTGAAGCAGATCGAGGGAGACAAAATTGCCATCACCACGGTGTACACCTCGGTCGAGCCCGAGTACGAACGCAAGACCTATTTCCCTCGCGTCGAGGATCTCTGTGACGAGATCGCTCAGTTCGATAAGCGCGTGAGGGTTACACACTGCTACAGTCCAGCGGACAAGCTCGCGTTGCGCAACCGCATCCAGGGCAAGTTCGGCGGGGCGGCCGAGAAACACAACGAGGTGATCGCCGCCGCCAGGACCCTTTGGGAAGACGTGCAGCAATCCCTGCCGCCGCTCCAGTCGCAGATCGAGGGCCTCCAGCGCGACGACAACGCCTGGCTCGGCGGATTCTCCTCGCTCAACCGCATCAATCTGAACCTCAAGGCCAATCTCGAGAATATCGCTGAGACCAGGCGAGACGTCCAGGACCTGACTGAAGGTCAGGACGCCATGCCCAAGTACCAGGAAGCCACCAACAAGATCAAGCAGACCAACGACCAGTTGAAGCAGACGCTCGAGGATGCCCAGAAATGGTGCAAGGACATCAACTCGTTGGCAACCGTGCTGTCGAACAAGGACTCGGATTTCGCGGCCAAGACCCGCAAGCAGCTTGAGGAACTGGACAAGCTCCTGGCCAACCTCGTCGCCGGCGTCGGCGACCCGAGTGACACAACAATTCCGGATGACCCCAAGCCGGCGATCCAGGACTTCGCCAAGGCCTCCAATGCGCTCGGCCGGTGGCTCACGGAGGAAGTCGGAAGGGTCAACTCCTTCGTGAAGGCCAATCCGGCCATCGAGCAGCATCCGCGATGGATGCTTAACGTGCAACTTGGGCCGCTGGTGGCCAAGATGCCCCTGTCGGCCAACCTGAGTGAGACGGCCCAGAGCGTCAGCGAGAACGTGCAGGCCGTGCGACAGGTTCTCTCCGCGCCGAACGTACCCAAGGACCAGCTTCAGAGCTTGTTGAGGCAGCTCCGACAGATCGCCAGCAACATAGGACAGAAGCTGGACAAGGAATGGAAGTCCAGCATCCTCGCGATCCTTGACGACGGGGCCCGTATTGACCAGGCCAGCAGGGATTTTCTTGCCCGCGGCAGCGAAGGCACGATGTTCAAGGAAATCCTGGACAAGATCGCGGACATCGCCAAGAAGATCGAAAGCCTGCCCAAATTGGAGCTGGATGAGATCGCCGAACGGCTGCAGGACGAGAACCTCGTGGTGATCGAGGTGGGGGACCAGGTCCGGGTGGTGAAGTTTGACGAGGTCTGGCCCATCGCCGACCCGACGATGCGGATGCGGATGGACGAGAGCAGGACCGCCCGCGTGTTTGACGGCGACAGCGCGATTTCAGGCGCCTTGCTGGCGATGACCCGCCAGAAGAAATACGGGACGGTGATCTTTGTGGCCTACGAGACCGAGGCCGACCCCATGGCCCGACGGATGGGGCAAGGCGGCCGCAACACCGGTCGAATCCCGCTCGAACAGTTGAGCACGCTGAAGGACAAACTCAAACAGGCGAATTTCGCGGTGAAGGACTGGAACCTGGGCGCCGAGGGGACGGACGCCGAGCGGCCACAACCCGAGGAAGGCACCGAGGCCATCTATGTCTTCCTGCCGCCTGCGGAAACGTCGCCTCCCAATCCGATGATGGGTCGGCCGCCGGAGAAGGGTTTCGGAGAGGAGCAGCTTGAGAAGATACGCCCCCTTCTGACCGCGGGGTCCAAGGCGATTTTCTTGGCCACGTGGGTCATCCCACGAATGAGTTGGTTTGGCCCGGAGCCGGTCGGCCCTTATGCCTACGGCGACATCCTCAGCAAAAACTACGGCGTTGAAGTACACCAGTCTTATCGGTTGCTTCGAGTGCTGCCCGACACTCATGACCCGACGCTGTTCGGCATTGATATCGAGCAGGTCGGCCATATGCAGCTTAGCAGTTTTTCCGATCAGCCCATCGGAGCGCCGCTCAAGGCCCGGCGAATGCTGATGAACGACGTCTGCCCGGTCACAAAGGTCAAGGGGCAGGAGCCGCCGGCCGACGTGAGCGTTTCCACGATCCTGGAGGTCCCGGCGGTTTTGAACTACATCTGGGCGTTCAGCGACAAAGGCATTCAAATGATCAGCAAAGCCTTGTCAACCGGCGAGAACCGGAGCCAGTTCCGGGATGATCCGGATTCGATCTGGAAACCGCCGTTCTCGGTTGCCTTGGCCATCGAGAAGTCTTTCGGTGAGAACGAGCCTAAGAGCCGGGTCGTCGTGCTCGGAACCGGGGCATCTCTGACGGACTGGCATCTAACGCGGCGCGTGCCACGGTTCCTGGGCGAGGGCAAGCGCGCCCGGTTCCAGACCGATCCGCCACCGACCGAGAACGCGGATCTGTTTGTCAATGCCGTTCTGTGGCTCTGCAATCAGGAAGAAATGATCGCATCCGGCCCGTCGCAGATTCCCTTGGTGCCGGTGCTGAAGGCGGGAACCCAGACGAAGGTATTGACCGTGACGATGGTCTGGGCGGCGATCGTTTTCGTGGCAGGGATCGTGGTCATGCTTGTACGGAGCAAGTAAGACGCCATGAATACCAAGACAACACTTATACTGGCGATTCTGGCCGTGGCTGTGGCGGCGTGTCTGTTCTTCGTTGTCAAGCCGTGGGAGACTCCCGTGAGCGGGCCGGTCGAGGAGCCCAAGACCACCGCCAAGGCGATGTTTGACCCCAAGCCGGCCGACGTGGATCGTGTTGAGGTGCTGGTCCGCGGGGAGCAGTCTCCCCGTGTGTTCAAAAAGGAAACCGACGGATGGATGATGCATGCGCCGACTACCGCCCCGGCGACGGAGTGGGAAATCACCAACAACATCATCGATAAGATCGGGAACCTGAAGTACCTCAAGGAGTATCCGGTCGGTGACAAGAATCGCCCGGATGACAATGCCACGCGATTCAACAACCCTGTCGCGACCGTCAAACTCATGAAGGAAGACAAGGTGCTGGCCGAACTGGTCGTCGGCAACAGCTTGCCCACCGGCCGGGGCAACTTCGTGAAAAAGGGCGGCTCCGATGTGATCTATGAGTCGCAGGAGAGCCTCTCCGATGCATTTGACAAGAAGATCTCGAACTATCGCAACAAGCGGGTCGTGAATGTCAAACTGGACGATGTGAAGGAGATCACCGCATCCGGCTTGTCGGCCTACAAGCTGGTGAAGAGCGGCTCCGACTGGCTGATCGAGCAGCCCGAGCGGGGCCGGGCGGACAAGAGCGCGGTCGAAACCAACGTCGCCAACCCGTTGATCAGCTTGTATGTCGCGGATTTCGTAGACGACACGCCCGCCAGTTACAAGGTGTACGGGCTGGATGAGCCGAGGTTGACTCTGACGCTCAAGAGCACCAGGACGGTGCCGCCCAAGGCCAAGCCGGGTGATCCCGACACCAAGCCGGCCGACACCCAACCTTCGACGGAGGAAGTCGAGAATGTGCTCCTGGTCGGCGGGTCGACCGGCGAAAACAAGTACTACGCCCGCCTCAAGTCGGCGCCGTGGGTGTTCACGCTGAACGCCGGCACGGTGGACAATTTTGCCAAGAAGGTCTCCGATCTGCGAGACAAGACGCTGGCCAAGGTTGAGAGCGCGAAGGTGATCAGAGTGGTCAGCAAAACCCCGGATGGCGAGATGACGCTGGTCAAGCAGCAAGGCAAGTGGTCGTTTGCCGACGGGACGGCCAGCGATGCGACCGCAGTGTCTGATCTGATCAAGGCCCTGGCGGATTTGAAAGCCGTCGACTTTGTCGATACCTCGAAGCTGCTGATGCCGCTCGACTGGAACAATCCGCGGGCCGCCGTCACGGTCACCCAGGAAGGCGAGGCCAATCCCGTTACCGTGCTGGTCGGACCGGAGAGTTCCAGCGGCAAAATGGTCTACGTCAAGAACGCCGCCGAAGACGCCGTGGCCGCCGTCCGCGAGGACCAGGTGACGCAGTTGCTGGCCGGGCCAATTGCCTACGGCGACCGTCAGATACTGGAGTTCCCGCGCGAGCGCGCGACGAGACTCGAAATCGCCCGTGCCGGGGCCGAAACCGTCGTTCTCAAGCAGGAGAAGAACATCTGGTCGATGATCAGTCCCGTTCAGGCTTCTGTGGACGCGGACGCAGCTCGGAACCTGACGCAGGATCTGTCGACCCTGCGAGCCAAGGGCATCGTCGGCAAAGACAAGAAAGCTTTCGGATTGGACTCGCCCACAGTGACGCTGGCAGTCTACGTGGAGCCGCTCACCGCGGACCCGAAGGTCAAGGTGGCCTCCTCGGCCCCGGCAACGACAAAACCGGCGACCACGAAACCGGCAACGACGCAAGCGGGCAAAAAGCCGACGCTCCAGGACTTGCTGGATTATACGCTGACTCTTCCCAAGGAGAAGCAGAATCCGCTGGCAATCGAAATGCTCAAAGACATGATCGCCAAGGAGAAAGCGGAGGCTACTCAACCGGCATCGCAACCCGCTGCCACCAAGCCGGCCAAGTACGCTCCGGGAATGTCTCCGGAAGAGTTGCTGGAATTCCAGAAGAGCCTGCCGGACGACCAACGGAATCCGAAGGCGACGGAAATGCTGGAGAAGCTCGTTGCCGAGCGGAAGGCAGCCGAGAGCCGGACGGCCGAGGAGCAGCCTGCCGCCAGTCAGCCTGAGCCGCCTCCTCCACCGCCGACAATCCATCGCCTGGTGCTCAGTCAAAAGGGCGGCAAGACTTACGCGTGCCGTGAGGATCGCGATCTCGTTTACGAGTTGGAAAACAAGATCTATGACGATGCCACCGCGGAGATGCACGATCGTCAGGTGGCCAGGCTGGATACCGCGACGGTAACCGATCTGACGCTGGTGGTTGGCGGCAGTGAACTCAGCTTCCGTAAGTCCGGGGACGAGTGGACCTATGTGGCCGATCCGGTCCTGCCGATTGACAAGACCAAGATTGATGAGGTTCTGAACGCCGTTCGCGACCTCAAGACGCATCGTTATGTGGCATACCAGGCGGACGACTTGGCCAAGTACGGACTGACCGGGCAGGTTGATCGCGTCTCGCTGGTGGCCGACGGCGGCAGGCGGATCGAGATCCTGCTCTCCCCCACGGGGCCCGCGGGCGATACCGACAAGAGCCGTTACGCGGTCCTTTCGGGCAGCAAGGCTGTTTTCCTACTCAAGGACGATCAGGTGAACAAGTTCACTAAGAAGCTCGACGACTTCGAGAAAAAGGCCTCGTAAAACGCCACCGTCAGAGCCACGGGGGGCCTGTTGGGGCCCTTGTTGCCGGGGGCCTGAGTCATGGCCGATTCCCAGGATCGCGTCTGTTGCACCGTGCTTTTTGCGGGGGCCGTCCAGGGGGTGGGCTTCAGATATCGGACCGAGCGGGTGGCGCGCGACTACGAGGTGACCGGCTACGTCCGAAACCTTCCCGATGGACGGGTGGAACTGGTGGCGGAGGGCCTCCGACCTGAGGTCGAGCGGTTCCTCGATGCGGTAGAAGAGTGCATGGCTGGCTACATCCGCAGTCGACAGCGGCAGGACGCGCCGGCCACCGGGTGCCACCGTAAGTTTTCCATCCGGTTCTAGCCCGGCGAGTTGTTTGCGTTTTTTCGGGTTTGCGGTACAATCCGAAGATTGCTTTTCGACTTGTTTTGAAAACCAGGATGGGTCCGTCATGCCCAAAATGAAGAGACACAAGGGTTTAGATAAGCGGGTCAAGGTCACCGCCAGAGGCAAGGTCAAGCGCCGCAAGGCGTTCGCCGGACACCTGCTGAGCGGTCGGTCTGGTCGTCGTCTCCGCCGCCTTAAGAAAGCGGCGCTCATGCCGAAGGCCGACGCCCGCAAGGTTCTCTTCGTTCTGGGCAAGTGACGAACGTGAGGATTGCCAGAAGGTCGCCATCCGGCCTGGTGTTGGTGGGGCGATCGACGCAGGAGACCGAGAATGCCACGTGCAACTTGTGGAGCCGCTAGGGCGAGGCGCAAACGAAGGCTCCGCGCCGCGACGAAGGGTTATCGCGCCGCTCGCAGCAAGCTGACCCGGACGATGAAGAACGCGCTGACCCGTGCCGGCCAGTACGCGTTTCGCGATCGGCGAGCCAGGAAGCGGGAGTTCCGCTCATTGTGGGTGACCCGGCTGACCGCCGCGTGCCGCGCCCGGGGGATCAGCTACTCGCGATTCATGAGCGGCCTGAAGAAGGCCAATGTCATCCTGAACCGCAAGATGCTCAGCGAGCTGGCGATTCATGACCAGGCCGCGTTTGACAAGATCGTCGCGCTGGCCAAGGCATAAACGCCGTTCCCGTGCCGGGCGGACGTTTCTTCACGATCATTTGCGGGCCGATCGGCGCTACCTGCGTCGGTCGGCCAGCTTCTTATAAAGCGATTCGATGTCATCGACCATGCGTTCGTGGTCGAAACGGCGGAGGCACCATTCACGACCGGCGCGGCCCATTCGGTCACGCATGGCGGCATCGCCGGCGAGTCTTACCATCGCTTCGGCAAGCCCCTGAATATCGTTCAAGGGCACAAGCAGGCCTGTCTGATCCGGCAAAACCACCTCGGGCGCTCCGTCGATATCGAAGCTGATCACCGGTTTGGACATGATCAGGCCCTGCACGACTACTCTCGGCAGCCCTTCCCACTGGGAGGCGTGGACCACGGCATCCATACCGGCCAGCAGGCGGGCCACCTCAAGCGGCGGCACAAGGCCTGTCAGGCGGACTCGGTTGGTCAGGCCAAGGCGCAGCAGTTGCGATTCATATTCGCTTCGCTGAGATCCGTCGCCGACCCACACAAAGCGCAGGCTGGGGCAGCGGCGGGAAGCCTCCGCCATTGCGGGAATGAGCTGTTCATATCCCTTGTTGCGAAACAACCGAGCGACGGTGCCGAAGACCACGCAGTCCTCGCCGAAACCCCATTGTTGCCTGATTGCCTGACGGTCATGTCTTGCGGGGTCATACCACTCGGTTCTCATGCCGGAGTAAATGGTCACAAACCGGTCGGGCGAAGCAATGCCGGCCTCGACGGACTGGCGTATCATGGCCTCGGCCACGCCGATCAGGGCGTCGGTATACCGAGCACATCGACGCTCCAGGAAACGATACAGGGAGCGAATCGGAGCAGGCTGAGTGCGATTGAAGCTCATCCCGTGAATGGTGTGGACGATGATGGGTACTCCGACCCGGTGGGCGGCCCAGCGGCCCAGGATGCCGGCCTTGCTGCTATGTGTGTGGACGACGTCCGGGCACAGCTTGTCAAAAAGCGTCCACAGTTGCCGACAAGCGGCCAGGTCGGCAAAGGGGCGAACCGCACGGTGCATCGCCGGTATGATCCGAACGTCATAGCCGCGCGCCCGAGTCTCTTCGAAGAGCGAGCCCTCCGGGCCGGTGTCAGGACCGACGGCCAATGTGACCTTGTGGCCTCGTCGCGTCAATCCTTCACAGGTCAGCAGCGTGTTTTCCTGTGCTCCGCCGATGATCAGTCGGGTGATGACATGGCAGACGTTCATGAGTTCTCCGCGGCAGCAGGCTCGTCCGGAACGGAAGTGATGCCGAGCCCTTTCCAGCCGGGCGGTCGCGTAAGATCGTATTTGACCCACTGAAGGCACAACCCCCTGGCCGGTGCGGTCGGCCCCGCCAATCGTCTGTCGCGGGCGGCCAGGATCTCGTCGATTCGTTGGGGGGCCCAGCGTCCACGACCGATTTCCAGCAGCGTGCCCACCATGTTCCGCACCTGATTGTACAGAAAGCCCGTCCCTTCGACGTCGATCAGGATCTCATCGTATCGGCGGGAAACACTCGCCTGCAAGATGGTTCGGACGGTCGTTTCCCGCTCGCTGCCTTTGCTGGCGAAGCCGGCGAAATCATGTGTGCCGACGAGACGGTTCGCCGCTTCCTGCATGCGCATCGTGTCAAGTTCGTTCCAGAAGTGGTAAGTGTATCGCTGCAGATGCTCCTGCACCGGTCGGCGCGTCGCATTGTAAATGCGGTAGCGATAAAGCTTCGATACCGCGTCCTGCGAGCACCGAAAACCCAGGGGAACCTCCGAGACGTGCAGCAGAGAGACGTCTTTCGGCAGACGTGAACCGATGGCCCTTCGGAGGTTGATCAGCGGAATCTCACACGTGGTTTCGAAATTCGCCTGCTGACCCGCCGCATGGACGCCCGCGTCGGTTCGGCCTGCGGCGTTGAGCCCCACCTGGTGGCGGACCACGCGGCGCGTGGCCTGCTCAACAACATCCTGGACGGTTCGCATCTCCGGCTGCTTCTGCCATCCGTGAAAATCCGTGCCGTCGTAGGCGATCAGGAATCGGATGTTGCGCTCCATGGCCGGATGGTCAGGCGACGAGTTCTTCCTCCAGTTTGCCTTTGAAGCGGTTGCGGAGCCGCGTAATCACGTCCTTGTGGATCTGGCTGACGCGGGATTCCGACAGATCGAGGACCACCCCGATTTCGGCCATGGTAAGATCCTCGTAGTAGTATAGGATCAGAACCAGGCGCTCCTCGCGGCTGAGGCCCCGCGTCAGATAGTTGGTCAGCATCTGGCGGGCCATTCGGGCCGCAGGATCGGTTTGCCGCCGATCGCCGATATCCCAGTTCCGTTCGCTCGAACGGCTGCGCGAACTCGAGTCCTTCGGGTCCATCGCGGAGAAATGGACCTCGCGCCCGAGCTGCGAGATTCGTGAGAGCTGATCATAGCGGTCCTGCGATAGCCCCATGCGCTTGGCGA
This sequence comes from Phycisphaerae bacterium, assembly GCA_035384605.1. Classification (NCBI taxonomy): domain Bacteria; kingdom Pseudomonadati; phylum Planctomycetota; class Phycisphaerae; species Phycisphaerae bacterium. Next base: position 15,670 of record DAOOIV010000058.1, on the reverse strand, counting down.
TCTCGTGGTGCATCGGAGGACGGTTCAGCTCCGCATCAAGTAGTTCACGCACCATCATGCGCTGTTTCTCAAAGGTCCGGACGGTGCGCGACTGGGGATCGAGACTGCGGAGCCAGTCCATCACGGCGCCAACGATGCGCTGCTGGCAGAACGTCTCGAACTTCGCTTTCCTGGTCGGGTTATAGGCCTCGACTGCCTCGATCAGCCCATCGTAGCCGGCGCTGCAGATCTCGTCGTAGCCGATCTGCGCCGGCAATTTGCGGGACAGCCTTGCGGCCTGGATGTGAACCAACGGAGCGTAGTACTCCACGACCTTGTTGCGGGCCTCGTCGCTGCGGGTCTTGAAGTACCGGTTCCACAGAGCACGGATATCGTCCTTCTTGTCAGCCATCGCGAACCTCCCACTTGAAGCTCCGGCACGCACAAATCACCGCACGGACGAACCTCCCGGCGGGGGCGCGGAACGCGTGAGGGTCGCTTCTTTCGAGCCGCGGAAAATCCAACCGTCGAGCGAAAACGGCGGAAGCCGCAACCCGGTGTACACGTTAACCTGTTCAGTTCACTCGCTGGACCGGCTAGAAGTGAAAGCTTCCTTACCGGTTCCTTGGGGAACCAATCCCTGGATCCCCGCGATACTCCCTGGTGACATCGGACCGTTGGGATTGTGGTCGCTCGCATGGATGGGTGTTCGCCGAGCGAGAGCCCAACCCCCTCGATGCCGGTCGATCGCTGTCACCGAGAATCTATATAACTCAAAAACACGCCCATGAAAATAGGGTAAACCGGCAATATGTCAAATTTTTTTGGGGGGCAATGATGGCAGATCCGGAGAGATGAGATACTTGGTGTAGCAAACGTGGCGGACCGACGTCATTTGCGTCAGGAGCGAATGCGCACACACATGCGCATCAGCGCGCCAGGACCCAAGCTAACAAAGTCCTAATTCAGTGTTTGCGCGCGGGCGTTTCGAACTTGACAGCGCCGCGCCGAGAGGCGGCTGCTGATTCGTCAACTCGTGGATCGTGACAACGTCGCTGTTCTTGGGGGTGATCCCAGTGGCGATTCTGGCCGCGACCTTGTCTTTTCCGGGGATTCGGTTTTCTCCTCGCGCCCGGATCGGCTACCGCGCAATGGATTGCTTCGATGCCGCATGAGTTTAAGTCATCCTCGGAACTGCCTGTGAGTTTCTTTGAGCAACCACGAAACTCACAACCTTGACGGCCTCTTGAACCGGCCTCAGAGCAGCTTGATCAGCCGCTGATTGACGGGCTGAGGCTGACGAGCTGAGGTTGCCGATTCGGATCAGGCCCGGCGCTGATGGTGGTGTGCGCGGCGCCAACAAGTCATCGGAGTCTGTTTTTGCCTGTTTTGTCAGCCGATCTCCCTGCGACTGCAAACGGCCTGGATCGGCCGGTCGTACAGCGCACGACGACCGCGGAATACGACGCGACCTGACGCCAGGTCGTCACGGCGCGAGTCGGTTTTGAGATTCTGGTGTCCTTCGATATGACCGAATCAGTACCTGTCGATGACTGTGGAGCTATTCCGGATTGTCTTGCCCGATCGTCACCCTTTTCATTTTGTCCGAATCCAGCAGATGCTGGCAATTGATTACTTTCTCGATTAGATCGAGGGGGAGATAATAGTAATGGTTCGAAGCTTCGTATCCGATGCGGGCATCGGCGCGGGTCAGGTCGTACATGCGCGCGGCCAGCCTCATTTCCTCTTCGATGACTGAGCGTTGTGTGGTGGTGAGTTGTGCCACCTCGGCGATCTGTGGCGTGCTTGTGTGTATCGGCGGTCGAGGCTTGCTCAACGCGTCGCGATTGAGAATGAATCGTGCCTGGTTGGCGACCGACATGAAGTGTATCCGTGCGGCCTCCGCCAGACGAAGCTCCCCTGCGATGGTCCGGCTGAATGTGTCCGTGTCAGCTTTTGTCTGGGCCTGGCGCAGCAACTCAATGCCGGTCGCAAACCCCCTCGCGACTTTCTCGCACTGACTCACGTACACATCCGCCGGGTAAGAGCTTCGCCAGGCATCCAGACCGTCGTAGGGGAAGCCGACCATCGTTGGACGGTATCCCGTGGGTGCAGGATACAGCGGGTTGGCGGGCCCAAGCTGAAACGGGCCTGCATACAGCCCCGGCATTCCGTAAGGGTACTCCTCGAAGGCCGTGCTGAAGGCCGCCCATGCCTTCCGCACTTCTGGAGCTGCGGTTTTGCCGTAGAGATCCTCGGCCACGCGGGCCAATGCCTGTTCAGCCGTCGGCGGCGGCGTCTTGCTGAACTCGCGGACCAGTTGCAGATTGGGCGAAGGGTATCCGCCGAGACTCCAACTCAACATCATGTCACGGATGCCCAAGTCGCGAAGGTTTTCGATGTGCCGGGCGACGAGGTCCATTGCCGGCAGGTATGGGATGGCCGACAGCTCCCAGGTGCAGTTGACCTGAACCTTCGCCATCGTCTTAAGCCCGCGCTGTTGGGCCCACTTCCAGTGCAGTTGGGCACGCGGCCCCGGACCGACCGAAGATATCGAGTATTCACCGACGATCGTTTTTACGCCGCCTCGCTCGATCGGTAGATCCCACTCGCTGACGCTCATGAGGTACACGTCGTCGGGTAAACGACGGATGATTGCCTCGGCCCACTCGTTCTTCCAGCCCCAATCCCAGCAGATGATCGTCGCGTTGGGATTGCCTTTGCGGACTCCTTCGGCGATTGCGGCATTGACATCGGCGATGATCTCCGCCGGCGAGCGTTTCGAGCATCGCGGACACGAAGCCTGCTGGTAGTGGCTGGCGCAATGGGTCAGGTTTTCCGACGCGGTGATGGTGAAAACCCCGCCCAGATCGGGCACTTCACGGAAGACGTGCGCCAGCGAGTCAACCAGGAACCGCCGCACGCGATCGGTGCTGGTGCACATCGCGGTGTTGTCGCCCTCGCGGACGCCGGCGATGTCCGCACGATCCTCGAAGAACGTCGACGGCATCCATCGCGGTTCGTTCATGTAGAGATACACCTTCACGCCGTGCGCGCCGGCCCGCTGCACGAGCTGCCGCAGGTTGGCCAGCCTTGTCTCGTGCCCTTCGCCGAACTCGGGAAAGTCTTGCGACGGCGCAAGGTCGCGCAGGACGACGTGGAGCCAGACGCCGTTGACGCCCAAACCAACCAGCCGTTGCAGCAGACCGTCGGGATAGGGATTGAGCCGGGCGTCGAGCAGGGGGTCGCCGAAGACCGCGAAATAAGAATAAATGAAACGGATCGGTTCGTCACCGGCCTGTGGACCAGGGGGCATCTCCGACAAGGGCTTCGACAGCTCCTCCACAAAGGCGAACCGTGGTTGGGCCGGCTGCCCGAACGACTCGCCGAACTCACGAGTCACCAGTTCCTTGATCTGGGCGCATCTCTTCTGTGTCGCCTCGGTGGGTGGCTCGTATCGCAGCGGCGGACAATCGGGTTTCAGGGCGCCGAGCTTGTGCCAGAGAAAATCATCCTCTTTGAGAGTGTACGCGAGTTTTTCGGCCTTCCAGCCGAGCAGGAGGAGCAACTGATCGTAGTTCAGCAGGTGCCAGTTGCGGCGGATGAGGCCGATGTAGCCCCGCCGTTTCTGTATGTCGGTAATCGGAACGTGTTGTGGCAAACCCATGGATTCGCCGATTTCGCGGACGCTGTCTTCGGTCGTGCCCAGCACGCGAGCCATCTCCGACAAGTCCGCCGATTCCCAGTTCCGCCAGACGAAGGCGTGCAGCCGATCGGGGAAGTGCGAGGCCTCGATTGGTTTGGGCGAAGTGCCGGCATGGAGCACCGGCTCTCCCTGGGCGGCTCGCCCTGTTGGCACACCGCCGGACAGGATAGCGGCCAGGGCAATCTGACATATCAGCCGCCTCGGTGATGCGTCAGCCGGCGTCTGGCGGGTGACGCGCGCTTGGGTCGTTCGATTCGCGACTTGTGAACGGTTCATGGCTGTAGACCTCCTCTTGGCCAGATCTTCTTCGGGCCAACCGGGAAAAAAGTCAAGCCGGGTCGGATGGGCAGGTGCTACAGCACGGCCAGAATGATGTTGACGATAAGCGAAACGCCTAGCAGGGCGGCGAGCACCACCACCCACACGACCGGCACGACCAGCGGCTTGGGCTCGCTTGATTGCTGGACGGCCGGTTTTTCCTCGACCGGCTCGGCACTCTCCGCCAGGCCTTCGAGCAGGTGAGCGTCGTATTTCTTGCGGGCCTGAAGCGGTGGCTCGCCCCGGGCGATGGCTTCCAGATCGGTCAGCAGGTCTCTTATCGAGGCGTACCGATCCTCCGGTTTCTTGGCCATCATCCGTTCAATCACCTCCCCGACACCCGTCGACAGGGAGGGAACGATGTGATCCGGCGGAACCAATGGTTCCTTGAGATGCTTGTGCATGACCGCCGCGGGCGTCGACCCCTCGAAAGGCAGCTTCCCTGTCACCATATGGTAGAACGTGGCGCCGAGAGAGTAGATGTCGGCCCGGAAGTCGATGTTCACCTCGCCACGGATTTGCTCGGGGCTGATGTAGTACGGGGTGCCGTATGCACGGCCGGCCTCGGCCATCGCCGCTTTCAGATCGCCCGTCTCACGCGCCAGGCCCATGTCTGCCAGCTTGGCCACACCGTGACGCGTCAGCATGATGTTCTTCGGCTTGACGTCACGATGGACAAAGCCGCGTTCGGCGGCGTGTTCGAGAGCCTTGGCAATCTGAATGATGATGTCGAGAGCTTCAGATTCCTTGTAGATCTTGCCTGCGGCCAGATCGTCGTAAACGGTCTTGCCGTCGATGTACTCCATGACGAAGTAGTGGTAGCCGCTGGCCTCGCCGACGTCGATGGCCTGAACGATGTTGTTGTGGTTAAGACGCGCCGCCGCGCGTCCCTCGCGATAGAACCGCTCGACGAACTCCGAGTTTTCGCCGAGCTTCTTAGGCAGAACCTTGATCGCCACGATGCGGTCCAGGCTGAGTTGCCGGGCTTTGAAGACCGTGGCCATCGCTCCTTGGCCCAGTTTGCCGAGAATCTGGAACCCCGGAATCTGCTGCGCCTTTCGGGCGATCGAGTCCTCCATTTCCGCGCCCAGCCGCTGGAGCTGCGAACGGGTCACGAAACCGCATCGCAGCATCGCCTCGGATAACGAGACTCGCTTTCCTTCCTTCGCAAGGTTCTTCTGCTCGGCCAGACAGTCATGCAGCTCTTTCAAGGTGAGCAGTTTACTATCAACGGCCAACCGGCCCAGTTGGGAATCATCGATGGAAGGGTCAGCCATAATGCACTCCGGCTTTCGGGTCGTCTCGCCGTTCACAACGCTTCGGCGAGAACCTCGGTTTCAAGGCCGCGTAATCCACCCCTGCAAAGACCCTCCCTCAACCTGTTGTCCGGTCGATGCGGAGAGGACCTTCTGGCCCGCTGCTGATTATACCCGCCTTTCCGGCGTGCTTCAGCGGGGACTTGCCGGTCCAAGCATGTCTCTCAGCCATCTTGAGGCGGCCGGCGGGTCGGCCCGGCCGGATTCCAGTGCCGATAATGCCCCACGACAGCAAGCCACCTGATGCGGACTGACCGGGGCAATCAGCTTTTGTCGCCAGCCCGTCAGCCCCGTCGAATCGACAAGCCTTGCTTCAAGGTCCTCAAGTCCCGCCGATGCCAGGGCGCTGACTTGCAGGAAGCCCGCCTCGGAAAACTGGACGTTTTGCCAGGATGGATGTGCCGGCAGGTCGGACTTGTTGGCGACGAGTACGATCGGCGGAACGCGGATCATACCGGATTGGTCCCCCGTCATCTTCTTGGGGGGAAGGCCTGTCTCCAAAGGGGTGGTCAGGTCAGAGACGCTCAGCAGAATGTCAGCAGTTGAAGCCTGCTGATATGTCCGGCGGATGGCTTCCTGCTCGATCGGGTCTGCCGTGTCGCGTATGCCGGCCGTGTCGACAAAAACGAGCGGAATGCCGTCGATAACCCCCGGGTGCTCGACCCAGTCCCGGGTGGTACCCGGCTGGTCGCTGACAACGGCTTGCTCGCGGCTGGCGAGGCGATTGATCAGCGTCGATTTGCCGGTGTTGGGTGGCCCGATGACCACCACTCGGACACCGCTGAGCAGGTATCTGGCCTGATCGACCGACTGGCAAAGCGCCGCCAACTCCCGCCGTGCCAAGGTTGCCTCGCCGACCTCGATGAGATCCAATACCGCCTCGATGCGCTTGGGCAGCCTGTGAACAAGCTCGGCCAGCCAGATGGCCACTGCCCGCGTCTTGGCTCGAAGCAGCAGCGGCAGAATCTCTCGCTCGACGACGGTGGCCGCCGGGCAGGAATCATCCAGCAGTGCCGTAGGCTCGACGATCCGGACTCCGGCCTGCTGGAGCATCAACAATGCTCGCTGGACGATTCGTGGCCCGCCGTGAAGACTGATATCGACCACGAATGGGCCGTCCGGGGCCCGTCGAACCGTCACGAGGGCGTCGTCGATCACTTGATCCCCATCCGCCCAGCGGCAAAGGCGGACCTCGTTCGTGTCCACGGCGTTCGGGTCGATCGGACGCCGGGAGCGAAGGTACTTGGCGACCACGCGCAAGGCATGACGCCCCACCACCTCGATGACCGCGACACCCCCCATTGCCGGGGGAGTCAGGCAGGCGGCTTTCAGTGCGTCGGTTTCGGACATGTCAGTGGCCGGGTCATGAAGCATCATATGGCATCGTACAACACAGTCGCCTTGCCCGCCATGAGGAGCATGGGCCCGACAGGCTCGGTGGGCGACGTCTCATCTCGCCATCCGCGGCTTCGCGGTCACAGTCTCATGGAAAGAAAAACGGAGTGCGGCCCTGGTATCTTCACTTCCCGAAAACCGATTCACGGGGAGAGAACATCAGCACGACCGGAGGACCTTGTCACGTTGCCCGCCGCGTTTTCGAACGAACTGTTCGGGGGGTCGGGTACGCCCATGGCCCGCAGGCCCGCAGGGTTCTTGGCGTAGCGGTGGGCGATTTCGGGAGAAATGCGCCGGTTGCACACGAGACTGGCCAGGTTTTCATCAAGGGTCTGCATACCCCACTTCTTGCCGGTCTGGATGATCGTTTCGAGCGATTCGATTTTGTTGAGACGAATGGCCGCTCGTGCGGGATCGCTGGCGGTCAGGACCTCCATGGCCAGAACTCGTTTCTGACCGGCTGTGACGCTGGGCAGCAGGTACTGGCTGATCACCAGGCGCAGCGATAGAGAGAGCTGGCAGCGGATGTCCTGCTGCCGCTCAAGAGGAAAAATGTCGATCAGTCGCGTGATCGCGCCCTTGGCATCCTGGGTATGCACGGTGGACATGACCAGATGACCGGTTTCAGCAGCGCTGATCGCCATGCGCGCGGTTTCGACGTCGCGGATTTCGCCGCACAGGATCACGTCGGGATCCTGGCGAAGCGCGGAACGCAATCCGTCGGCGAAGCTGGCCACGTCGATGCCGACTTCTCGCTGCGTAATCACGGTATTGGCCTTGGGCAGAAACACGTATTCGATCGGCTCTTCGATGGTGATGATACGGCGATGACCGAGCCGATTCATCTCCTCAACCAGGCCGGCCAGCGTGGTGGTCTTGCCCGACCCCGTGATGCCGGTAATCAGTACCAAGCCGCTGTGCAGATTGACGATTCGTTCCACCAGGTCTTGCGGGATTCCCATCCACTCGAAGGTGGGAATCGAGGACGGCACGAAACGCAGGCAAGCTCCCATCGAGCCTTGGCCGAAGAAGACGTTGACTCGGAAACGAACCACGCCGGCCGGTCGGCCCACGCTCAGCGAGAAGTCGAAGTCTTTCTGACCGTCGAGGCGGGACCGCAACTCGGCCGGCATGATGCTGGAGATGATGCGGGCCGCAGCCTCTGTGGACAGAGGGATCTTGTCAGCCGGGAACAGGTCGCCATGGATGCGCAATGTGGGCGGATGGCCCGTAACCAGGTGCAGGTCGGAAGCCTCACGGGACAGGCCGTTGTCGATCAATTCCAGTAGCTGCGGATCAGGTGATGGGGAACGTTGTCTCATTCGATGCGTTGCCTCGTGCAAAACCGGTATCCTGCCCAGCGGAGATGGCTTGCACTTATGGGACCGGCGTCCCGGTGCTTCAATAACGGACTCCTGCTCGACTCCGGAACGTCGGCTGACGCCGGGCTGATGCTCCTGCGGGTCGGCTTATAACCTGATATGCATCGGCCCGGCAGTAGTTGCATCACCAGGTTCTCAGCGACAAACACCTGGCTGGTCTTCATCGGTGCCCGCGTGTTGCTTGTACGCGATCACCAAACCGTCCAGGCACAGGTCAGGCATGACCTTGTCCACGAAATCGGCCCCGCGGGCGATGTCGGGGGCGTTGCCTCCCGTGATAACCAAGGGCGGCCATTTGCCGATGTCGGTGGCATAGCGTTCGGCAATTTCCCGCAATGCCCCGACCATCATCGCGTAGATGCCGTTGCGAATCGCGCTTTGCGTGTCCTTGCCGAGGGTCTCGGTAGGACAGCCGACCTCGACCAGCGGCAACTGCGCGGTGTGTTCGTGCAGAGCCCTGGCCGACAGGGCGACACCCGGCAGGATTGTCCCCCCCAGGAATATGCCGTTGTCCGCCACCAAATCAATAGTCAGCGCAGTTCCGAAGTCGGCAACCACGCATGCCCCCCTGACACGGGCAAACGCCCCGGCGGCCGCACAGAGCCGGTCGGTGCCTACTCTGGAGGGCTCCCGCAGCGCCAAGTCAAGCGGAATCGGCGATTCAATCTCTTCCCCCACAACCAGCAGCGGCTTGATGCCCTTGGCCGCGCATGCCTGTCTCAACTTGGCGAGCACCGGCGGGCAGACTGAACAGATCACCACGGCGCGCGTCGCCGTCCCCGGAAGCTCGTTCCACAGACGTTCCAGGCGGTTCATCAGTTGGTCAAAAGAGACCGTCGGAATGTGTTCGGCTTCGTCACGATGGTCATCGAACCAACTGGCCATGGCCACGTTCGTGTTGCCGATGTCCATCAGGATCAGATGAGCCTTGCCGCTTCGTCCGGATTCCGCGATCACGATGCGCCTCCTGTCAGATCGTCGGCCGTCTCATTATCCTCGAAATCTCCTTGCGCCGCTTCAGAGGACTCTTCGTTCGTTGAAAGCAATTCCTCAAAGTCGGCCTCGTCAGGCTCTTCTCCGTCCGGCAGAATACCGCGGAACGGGTCGTCCTTGCTCTTGACCGCAAGAGCGCTTGCCGCAACCCGCTCCCGGGCTTTGGCCGCCTCGACCATCTCCCACAAACGATACCCGAGTCGTTCAAGGCCGCTTCCAGTGACGCCGCTGATGGCTATGACCTCCTCGGCGGCAATGCCCAAGGCTTCCAGCTCGTCGCGGAGTTGATCCACCGCATCATTGTTCTCGGCCAGGTCGATCTTGTTGGCGACGATCAACTCGGGTTTGGCCGCGAGGGCCTCCGAGTATTTTCGCAGTTCGTTGCGAATGATCCGGTAGGCTTCGATCGGCCTCGCTTGGCCCGGAAGGGGGTGGACGTCAATGAGGTGCAGGATCATCCGGGTGCGCTCAATGTGCCGCAGGAAGTCGTCGCCTAGCCCGTGCCCTTCGTGCGCTCCCTCGATGAGGCCCGGGATGTCGGCCATGACGAAACGCTGATATCCGGGCATTTCGACAATCCCAAGCTGCGGCTCGAGGGTGGTGAACGGGTAGTCGGCAATCTTGGGACGAGCCTTGGTCAGCCGAGACAATAGGGTGCTCTTCCCCGCATTGGGCAACCCGACGAGGCCCACGTCAGCGATCAGCTTGAGCTCCAGACGCAGCCGACGTTCTTGGCCTTCCTCGCCTGGTTGGCAGTATCGGGGGGCCTGGTGACGAGCCGTGGCGAAGTGGGCATTGCCCCTGCCGCCCCGGCCACCCCGGACGATTCGCACTTTCTTTCCTGGGGCGTCCAGGTCTTTGAGCAGGCGTCCATTGTCACGGTCGTAAACCAGCGTTCCGGGCGGCAGCCGGATGACAAGATCCTTGCCGCTGCGACCGGTCATGTTCTTGCCTTTGCCGGGTTTGCCGTTCTCCGCGACCCAGTGGTGATGGCCGGCCATGTCCAACAGCGTGGCCACGCTCTCGTCGGCGACGAGGTACACGCTGCCGCCCCGGCCTCCATCACCGCCGTCCGGACCACCCTTTGGAATGAACCGTTCGCGACGGAAGCTCATGCAGCCGTGGCCGCCGTTGCCGCCTCGGACATAGATCTCCGCCCGATCAATGAACATCGTCAAACCTTCCCCCCTTAATCAGGGGGTGAAGAAACCCTCTCCGCCCGTTCATAGGGGCGGGAGAAACCATCTAAAACCCCTTAATAAGGTTCATTGAAGCCCTATGCCCCCTTAGTAAGGGAGAATGAACCCCTCTCCCCCTCCCCTTAATCAGGAAGCCGCCCCCCTCTCCCCCCTTAATAAGGGAACCACACCCCTCTCCCCCCCTTAATAAGGGGGGCAGGGGGGGTAGTACACGCGAAACGACTCCTCCCATCCCACGATTCGATCCCCCTTCATGCCCCATGGCAAACGCGAGTAGAGCATCGCAGAGCCTGGGGCGGCAGCTCTTCGCCGCCCCCGACTTTGCCTGTCGCTCTCAAGCGCACTCTCGCTCAAAAACAAACGGCCGACACGACGTCGGCCGCTGGGAACCCTTTCGGTTGAACTCCGTGCATGCCGCGGCACCCGATCCCTTGTCCGGCGCGTGACCCGACCCGGCGCCCCGACGGACAGGCGGATGGCCGAGGCTCGGATGGTCAGTTTGGCGCGATGTCCACACGTCGACCCTTGAAGACCACCGTGCCGTCGACGAGCGCAAACAAAGTGTCATCCTTGCCGCGACCTACGAAACGACCCGGTTTGAAGACCGTGCCTCGCTGCCGTACGATGATCGAGCCAACCTTCGCTTGCTGACCACCGTAGAGCTTCACGCCCAGGTACTGCGGGTTGCTGTCGCGACCGTTGCGAGTCGAACCTTGTCCCTTTTTATGTGCCATTGCGCCTTGCTCCCATACCGATTCAGTCGTTCCGTTCGTTGCTTATCGCATGATCCACTGCTGCTTATCCGCCAACCGCTCCGGGATGACGCTCCTTCGCGTAACCGGGCTCCCCGGAAACTTGTACGGAATCGCCAATGTCTTGCGGAACGTGAAATACCGCTTATTCGTCTCACTTTCCGGTTTGCTCGCGTCAAAGGCCGGATTCTTCTCGCGCCTGACCTCGCCCGACAAGCCGGCAACGAAAATCGTAAAGCCTGTGGCCTTGGGGTCGAAGTCCCTGAAGATCGCCACGCTGTGCCGGGCTCGATCCTTGCCTCTCAGCAGTCTGCCGATCGCCCGCTCAGGCGCCACCAGCAACGGGTCGTTCGCCCGCCGCTCAATGGCCCGGAATGCCTCCGGACTCACCCGAACCTCGCTCTCGATCACCTGCAGGGTGTTGGTGACCAGCTCGAACGCCGGGTAGAAGTCCACCTCCTGGTCGCTCGGGTTATCAACCCTGTAAAGCATGAACCAGTACACCACGGGCTCGTCCTTGCCCGGGACAACCACCGATACCCGCTGCGGATCCTCGAACCTGAAGTTCAACTCCCACGCAACCGGTGCCGCCGACGGCTGAATAGCCACCGGGGCGGGTTGGGACGTTGCCGCGGACAGCATGCATAAGCTTATGTGCCGCAAGACGTTAAGCATGTTGGAGTCCCCGTGTGCCGTCTCGTCGCCATATCCGTCTATCGACCGTTCCGCGCGCATTGCTCCCGCTGAGCAAACAACTGCATTCTACCCACCGAGTCCGCCGCGTCAAGCCGTGCTTGTCCCACGACCGCCCAAGCCCTCCGGGACATTCCTGGCGGGGAGAGGCCACGGTTTGTTCAAGACGACGACCGCGAGGACCGCCCCCGTGTGATGTTGGCCGCTCTGCGGTTTGCCCCCCCGCTTAAACTGGAGGTTCTAGAAGAGTCGCCCACGCTGACATGGACCCTGTCTCCTCGACCATTAGCCTCCACCTGGGATCCCTGCTCACCGCCACCACGGGCTCGATGAAATAGCCACTGGAGTCGTCGCATCCGCCGCCGCATAGAACCTTACGGCCGGATATGTGTGCCGCTTGCACGCATGTTTCTGGATCCCGGTACGCTTGGGTTGAGACCCGCAAAAAGGCGGTCCGCCTTAGGTTCTAAGCCAATTCCCACCCTTTCCGTCGAGGCGGATCCACAAATGTGTCAGCCTCCCGAGTGTTGGTGATCCTTTGCCGCTCGGCGTCCCATCGGATCTTCTTGCCGCTGCGATATGCCACATTGCCCAAAAGCACCGTTTGAGCCAGAGCCCCGCTGTAGTCAAAATTGCACGACGTTTTCTCGCCCGACTTGCAGGCCTCCAGCCATTCGAGATGATGGCCGATCGACTCGGGTATGCAGGGTTCCGGCCGCTTGTAGTCAGCAAAGTCTTTTTCCGGCAGGAGCACGTGCCGATCATAGTCGGCCAGCAACATTCCCTTGTCGCCGACGAACAGGACACCATCTCCCCATTCCGGAAGCTTGCCTTCCTGGAAATAGTAGGGACGCCGTTTGCCGTTGTACCAGGTCAGAAGGACCGGCGGCATCTTGCCGCGAGCGGGATAGTGAAACCTCACAATCAGCCACACGGGACAGCTTTCGGGGTGGACAGGTGGCCCCTCGGCCTCAATGGTCGTTGGATGTCGCAGATCCAGCGCCCAGTGAGGCAGGTCCATGTGGTGGCAGGCCATGTCTGCCAGTGTGCCGCCACCGAAGTCCCACCAGCCGCGCCAGTTCGCAGGCAGATAGGCTGGATGATAAGGCCGATACGGTGCCGGACCCAGCCACAGGTCATAGTGAAGCCCTTCGGGCACTGGCGGGGTCTCCGTCGGACGCTCTTGGCCACCCCACTCGCGTTCGACCCAGACGTGAACCTCGTGCACCGCGCCGATGCCGCCGGATTGGATCACTTCGACGACACGCCGGTAGTTGTTTCGCGCGTGGATCTGTGTGCCCATTTGTGTGGCCACCTTTGCCCGGGCCGCGGCTTCGCGCATGAGCTGCACTTCACGCACAGTGTGTGCCAGGGGCTTCTCGCAATACACGTGCTTGCCAAGCCGCAAAGCCGGCAGCGCAGCGGCGGCGTGCGTGTGATCGGGCGTCGCGATCACGACCGCATCAATGTCCTTCTGATCGAACATCTTGCGGAAGTCGGTGTAGAAACGGGCCTTGGGAAACCTCTGTCGTACTTCGGCGGCCTTGTTCTCATCGACGTCGCAGAGGGCGACGATGTTGCAGATCTCGGCAGCCTCGGGGCCGGTCACCTGACGGAGGTTCCAGTGCCCTTGTCCGGACACACCGATCACGGCCACGCCAAGCTTCTCGCTCGGCGACGTCGTCTGACCGAGTGTCTGCCTCCCGCTGACCCAGAAACCCGCCCCGGCCAGTGCCGAAGCCTTCAGAAACTCACGACGCGTCTGTCTCTTACTCACGGATGCTCCTCTTCAAGTCCCAGTCTCATTGGGCAATCGGATTATAACCAATGTGGAGAAAACGGACAATCCCGCCACTTCTTCACAGCGGTTGAGAGAAACGGCTTCGACACCGTCCGCCACACCATGGCTTAAGCCCGCGTTGCGAAACGTATAGCCGGACTCGAAATCACACGGAAGGTCCGCTCCGGGTCTTTCGCACGGCCAGAAAGGAGATGCCGCCGAGTTTCAGCAAGAAACGCTTGACCGGGCTCCGCGAAAAGGTAGACTCCTGTTTGGTTCAAAAGTGAATAACAGGCCCGCAGGGTGGCAAGCGGTCCGAAGAATGTACGATGAATGGCAATGGGTTCCAGGAACGAGCCTGTGCCGTTCGCTGACTTGTCTCGTTTTCATGAAATGGAGGTATCGGATGGCTTGTTTCACTTCTGTGGGCGGAAAAGGTCGTGCAGGCCGATGGTTTCAAGGGGCCGCAATTCCGCTGCTCTGCGGCGTCGCAATGGTAATGGCGCTCAGCGCGGCCGGCTGCGTGGTCGATAGCTCTCACCCGCCCGAGACGCTCTCGGGTGAGCAGACCATCGAGGAGGCGGAGACCTCCGACGGCACGGCCAGCAAGTCCGTGGAGTCACGATGGACGGCGCCGGACCAGAATTTCGTTCTCAGCGTTGAGGTGACCAGCCCCGAGCCGCTGGGCGTCGAAAACGCCCAACTGCAAGTGACTCTGACCTGTCAGCTCGGCACGACGAAAACCTTCCCCGTCACTCTCACGCCCGACGGGTCGAGCAAACTCGTTGCCAGTTTCTCACGCGCCGCCGATGCCCCCGACGGCAGCGAGTGCGTCGGAATCGGTGGGCAGAAAGAGGCCGCCAAGTGGAAGGTCACCCTCAGTCGTCCGGCGGACACGACGCAGGCGCTGACTTTCAAGTACAGGATGGACTACCGGCTGGCCTCAATCGAGACGCCGTAAGGCATGCTTTCGTGAATCACATTTCGGTTTTCGGCTTGCACGGCAGGTGAGCATGGAGGGCAGGCCACAGCCCAGCGGCGACCTCGCTGGCCCCAGAATCCGTTCTGGGGCCTTCCGGGTGCCTCACTGGCCCCAGAATCCGTTCTGGGGCCTTCCGGGTGGAGGATTCTCATCCTCACTGCCTTCACCGAATGCGGAACGAATACCACCAGGCGCAGCCGCCCGGCACGGGTGCGTAGGGCAGGTCACAGCGAAGCAGCGACCTGCCAAGCATGTAGGGCAGGTCAGAGCGAAGCGGCGACCTGCCTTTCCCGCCCAAGATGTTGCGGCAGGTCTCGCTTCGCTCGACCGTGCCCTACCACCCTGTACCTTCGTGATTCACATCTCGGTTTCGAGCCCGAGTGCGGACTTGTCGGCCCAATCGATCTGCTCGGGTGTGTCCGGCACGGGGCAATGACGGGCTTGGCCGATGGCCCGAAACGCGTCGGTTGTCGTCACGCCAAGCTTGGCCAGAATGCATGCGGCCACCAGAGCCGAGCGGCCGATGCCCGCGCGGCAGTGGATGGCAACCGCCTTCCCGCCCCTCAGATCCACGGCCAGCCGCTCGATGAGATCTCGTGTCGCCCGCGGGTCCGCAGGTACCGACCGATCCTCGATGGGCAGGGAAAGGAATTCGATGCCGGCCGAGTGGCAGCATTCGGTTTCCTGCTCCAACCCAAGCTCCGCGATCTCATCCGGTGTCAGCAGCGAGACGATGACGTCGACACCCTGGCGACGAAGTGATGCGATCTCGTCGCCCAGCCACTCACCACCGCGCGGGCGCGGCATGATCGCCAGGCGATAGGGGAGGGGTTTGATCCAGTAGATCTCGGCGAGCATTGGCAGCTCTCACACAAGAAGCATGTAGCGCAGGCCACAGCGAAGCGGCGACCTCGCTGGCCCCAGAATCCGTTCTGGGGCCTTCCGGGTGGAGGATTCTCATCCTCATTCTCGCTGGCCCCAGAATCCGTTCTGGGGCCTTCCGGATGGAGGATTCTCATCCTCATTACCTTCACCGAACGCAGAACAAATACCGCCAGGCACGGCCGCCCGGCACGGGCACGTAGCGCAGGCCACAGCCCAGCGGCGACCTGCCAAGCATGTAGGGCAGGTCACAGCGCAGCGGCGACCTGCCTTCCCGCTCAAGATGTTGCGGC
>DAOOIV010000057.1 GCA_035384605.1 Phycisphaerae bacterium | reverse complement strand
GGGGGCGTCGGCCCTACCCCCCGCATGCCCACGCAAAGCCGTGGGCATGGCACCCCGCGGACCTGCCCTACCTGCTCGGTGGAGGATTGACATCGTCATGAATGCCGAATGCGGAAAGGATTCCGCAGCGTGTACGGCCCGGAAAGGATTCCGGGCCGAGCGGGCGAGAATGCGGCCCGGAAAGGATTCCGGGCCGAGCGGATGGGACGTGACTCGGGCCGGATGATCGACATCGGGATTTGAGGAATTCGGGGTCTTCAGCAGAATCTGTGGGTGGGATTGGGGCTCCGTCCCAAGGCCTGGGATCTTTTGAGGCATCGCTCCGGTGTTCCAGAGGCGGCAAACACGGGCGTTTTTGTGGGGGAGGACCATGTTGCACCCCCGACCAACACCGCCCAATGCGGGTGCGGAAAGCGGACTCGGAAATCCCGTCTAGACAGCAAGGATAAAAAAGCACATGGATACGGGTGTTTCAGCGCGTCAACGAGTCAAAACGACCCACAGATTCTGCTGAGGAGATCAATTCAATTCTCAACTCGCAACTCTCCATTCTCCATTCCCTTCTCTTCTTGCAAGCCATCGGCTGTGCGTTTAACCTTTGAACGATCGACAGGAAATCAGGTCACAGGTCGAAAGGGCACAGACATGATTCGATCGTTCAATCGTTGGGTATGGATCGGCGGTTTGGCGGTGTTCGTTCTGGTCGGCGCGTGCTCGCAGCAGGGCGGACCCAAGGGGCCAGGTGACATGACAGAGGGCAAGTGCGAAATGAAAGTAGAGAAGGAAAACTGGGGCACGACGCTCGATGGGGCCAGGGTGGACCTTTATCGGCTGACCAACGCCCATGGAATGCAGGCGGATATCGCCACTTATGGCGGCATTGTGGTCCGGCTGATGGTTCCGGACAAGAACGGCCAGTTCGATGACGTCGTGCTGGGGTTTGACTCGCTGGCGGGTTACCTGAAGGGGCACCCGTTTTTCGGGGCCCTGGTCGGCCGTTACGGCAACCGCATCGCCAAAGGCCGGTTTACCCTCGACGGCGTCGAATACAACCTGGCGACCAACAACATGGGCAACCATCTGCACGGCGGCCTGAAAGGCTTCGACAAGGCCGTCTGGGCAGCCGAGCCGGTGCAGCGCAGCGAGGCGGTTGGCCTCAGACTCTCCCATACGAGCAAGGATGGGGAAGAGGGGTACCCCGGCAATCTCGAGTGCACGGTGACGTACCTTCTGACCAACAAAAACGAGCTGAAGATCGAGTATGAGGCGACGACGGACAAGGCGACGCCGGTGAACCTTACCAACCACACGTACTTCAACCTTGCCGGAGCCGGCAGCGGGGACGTCCTCAACCACTTGATGATGCTTAATGCCGACCGCTTCCTGCCGGTGGACAAGACGCTTATTCCCACGGGCGAGTTGCGCCCGGTCAAGGGCACGCCGTTCGATTTCACCAAGCCCACGCCCATCGGCAAGAACATCAACGCCGACGACGAGCAGGTGAAATTCGGCAACGGCTGGGACCATTGCTTCGTGCTGAACAAGTCCCAACCCGGCGAACTGACGCTGTGTGCCCGCGTGACCGAGCCGACCAGCGGCCGGGTGATGGAGATGCACACCACCGAGCCGGGTGTGCAGTTCTACTCCGGCAACTTTCTCGACGGGTCCAACGTCGGCAAGGGGGGCAAGGCGTACAAGTTTCGCTATGGTTTCTGCCTCGAAGCGGAGCATTACCCCGATTCGCCGAACAAGCCGGAATTCCCGTCCACAATCCTCAAGCCGGGTGAAATCTACCGGCAGACGACGATCTACCGGTTCAGCACGAAGTAGATGCGACGAGCTTGCTTGCGGCACCGGTCTCCCCGCCGGTGGCCGGATAGGAGCGTATCATGGGACTTGCCGACATCCTCGTTTTCGTCCTGTTCGTGGCCGCGGTCATCGCCGTCGGCCTTTGGAAGAGCCGCGGTGAGGAAACGCGCAGCGAGCACGGTGCGCAGGACTACTTCCTGGCCGGCCGGGGGTTGACCTGGTGGCTGGTCGGTTTTTCGCTCATTGCCGCCAACATCTCGACCGAGCAGTTCGTCGGCATGAGCGGCAAGGCCGCGGACTGGCTCGGCATGGCCATTGCCAGCTATGAGTGGATGGCGGCCATCACACTTGTCGTCGTTGCGTTCCTGTTCCTGCCCAAGTTTCTCAAGAGCGGTATTTACACGATCCCGGAGTTCCTGGAGTACCGTTACAACACCTTCGCACGCACGGTGATGGCCATTTCGACCTTGATCATCTTGGTCGGCGTGCCTACGGCATCGGTGATCTACTCGGGCGCCAAGGTCATCACGGTGAATTTCCAGGGCCAGTCCGTCTTTGGCTTCGACCTGGGCAGCATCGAGGTCGGCTGCTGGATCATCGGCACTCTGGCGGCGATCTATGTGTTTGCCGGCGGATTGAAGGCCTGTGCCTGGGCCGACCTCATTCAGGGCTCGGCGCTGATCGTCGGCGGCGTCATCATAGCGTTCCTGGCCATGAGGTGGCTGGGCAATGCCGATCCGGGCGCTCTTGCCGCCACGGCCACCGCGCCCGTCGACGCGACCGCCCTGGGCGGTGCCGGAGCGTTGGAACGTCTTCGCATGCTGAATGCCGGCGATTGGGCGACCGGAAAGCTGCACATGGTGAAGCCGGCGTCGGACCCCGAGGTGCCATGGACCGCCCTGGTCGTGGGCCTGTGGATTCCGAATTTCTTCTATTGGGGATTGAACCAGTACATCACCCAACGCACGCTGGGCTCGAAGTCCCTCGCGGAAGGGCAGCGGGGTGTGGTCTTCGCGGCGTTTCTGAAGCTGCTGGTTCCGTTCGTGGTAGTGATTCCGGGCATCCTGGCGTACAACCTGTTTTCCGGCGACCTGCGAAACGCGGCCGTGGTCAAGAACGCCAAGGCGATTGCCGCGTTTGCTCCTGATCTCTACCCGCAGCTTTCCGACGACGTCAAGCCCGACGCCGCTGATCCCCTTTACGTGAACGATCTCAAGGCGATCAACAGGCAACTCGACCGCGCGCGGACCAAGCCGCCCCAAGATCTGACGGTCTTTCGTTTTACAGGAAGTTTCGCCGAGGATCACACGGCGGATGCGGCGTGCATCGTGAGTTTCAACGCCGCAGCACTTGGCGTGGAATTGCCGAACGAGTGGCTGGCTCAGGCAAAGTCTGACCCGCAGCTTCTGATGAATCGCAACGCCGATCTCCTGAAGAAAGCCGGCGACAAGGAATTCAAGGGCACCGTCCGCGAGCTGGTGCTGCGAGATTACGACGCGGCCTTCCCGGTGCTGATCAAGAACCTCCTGCCCCTGGGAAGCGGACTGAAAGGCTTCGTGCTCGCGGCCATCTTCGGCGCGGTGGTCAGCTCGCTGGCCTCGATGTTGAACTCGTCGTCGACCATCTTCGCGATGGACATCTTCCGCAAACTGAAGAAGGACGCCACGCAGTTCCAGTTGGTCACCACGGGCCGCATCTGCGTGGTCGCGTTCGTCCTGATCGCGATGCTCATCGCCCCCAGACTGGACAATCCGAAGTTCGGCGGCATTTTTACCTTCATCCAGGAATTCCAGGGTTTTATCTCGCCGGGCATTCTGGCGATTTTCCTGTTCGGTGTGTTGGTTCACAGGGCCCCCCGGGCCTGCGGCACGGCAGGTCTGCTCCTCAATCCCGTTCTGTACGGCGGCTTCAAGTGGTGGATCGGTCCCTGGATGTGCGCCCATGGCCTGTGGTGGTCGAAGGAAATGTCCTTCCTGGACCGCATGGCGGTGTGTTTCTTTATCGTGCTGGCTGTGCTTACGGTCATGCGGCTTGCCGCCCCGATGCCCCGTCCGGTTGACCTGCCGGTGAACCCCAAGATGAACCTGGAGAGCAAGGGCGACGTCAAGATCTGGGGTACCCTGGTCGTTCTGGCGACCCTGGCACTCTACGTTGTGTTCTGGTGAGCATACAGCAGACCGGGGATCGTCGCCACATCGGTTGCTGATGAACGGTATTCCGTCCGGGGCTTTGGGGTAGCCATCGACTCAATGCCGCAGGCATGGGAACGGGGCAACAACGCTAACTCGTTCTGTGGACTGGTTTTGCCGATATTGGATACGGGCGATTGTCGTTTTCTGTTGACGCCCCTGTGGGGCGTGCTATAGTGAGATCGGCCGGGGCTGAGCGACGGCTTGCGTGGGCGGCCTTCCGGCAAGGTGATGTCCGGCGTTGCGGGCATCGGATATAGAACTGACAACGGCATGCGATTCACGACGCGCACGACGGTTTGATGTGGCATTCGCGGACGAGTTCGGCGAACTGCAGATCGTGCGCGAGTGAGTGAATCGCATGCCGTTTCTCTTTTGGCGGCGGGCGGGTTGCCGGCCCTGGTGTGAAACGGGCGGCCGCCGGCCCGGCTCTTGTGGAAGTGGTGAACAATGCCTCAGATCACACTGCCTGATGGGAAAGTGCTCGACGTGCCGGCGGGAAAGACCGTCGCGGACGTCGCAGCCATGATCAACCCCGGCCTGGCCCGCGCGGCCATCGCCGCCAAACTCGACGGCGCTATCGTCGATCTGAGCACGCCGGTCACACGGGATGGCCGTTTGTCCATCCTCAAAGCCGACGCCGACGACCCCGACAGCCTGTACGTCATGCGCCACAGTTGCGCCCATGTCATGGCCGAGGCTATCTGCTCGCTGTTCCCGCAGGCCAAGCTGGTCTACGGCCCGCCGGTCGAGAACGGCTTCTATTACGACATTGATCTGGACCGGCCCCTGTCTCAAGAGGACTTCGCAGCCATCGAGGCGAAGATGGCTGAGATCGTGAAGGCCGATCGGCCGTTCACCCGTTACGAAATGAGCCGCGAAGAAGGTATGGCGAAACTCCGTCAGGAGGGCAGCCGATACAAGATCGACAATGCGGAACGGGCGGAAGGGCCTCTGAGCTTTTACGTGACCGGCACAGAAAGGGGCAGTGATTTCGAGGATCTGTGTCGCGGTCCCCACGTACCCAGTACCGGCCGGATCGGGGCCTTCAAGATCATGCAGGTCAGCGGGGCTTATTACCGCGGCGACCAGAAAGAGAAGCAGCTTCAGCGGGTTTATGGCACAGCCTGGCCGACCGCCAAGGACTTGAAGCGTTACCTGGATCAACTGGAGGAGGCCAGGAAGCGCGACCACCGCAAGATAGGGCAGGAACTCGGGCTGTTTCTCATTGATCCGCTCGTCGGCAGCGGCTTGGTGCTCTGGAAGCCCAAGGGTGCGATTGTCCGCTACCAGCTTGAGAGCTTCCTGCGGGGCGAGTTGACCAAGCTTGGCTACCAGGCCGTGTACACCCCCCAGATCGGAAAGCTGGGCCTCTACCGGACCAGTGGTCATTTCCCATACTACAAAGACAGCCAGTTTCCCCCGCTGTATGAGGCCGATTTGCAGAAGGCCCTCAATATGCTTTGGGAGCTGACCAGGGCCCGGGCCGAACATGCTCCGGCAACCGCGGAGGAATTGCAGGCCATCGAAAATATGCGGGGTATGGATGGCGCATTGGCTGACGAGCTGTTGGCCGCCTCCGAACAGGGAAAACAAGCCCTTGTCAAGCGGATCGAAGCAGCGCTCGAAGTCTCCGACGGTTACCTGTTGCGTCCGATGAACTGTCCGCACCATATTCGGATCTTCGCCTCGGAACCTCGGAGTTATCGCGATTTGCCGATCCGCCTGGCAGAATTCGGGACCGTCTACCGGTACGAGCAGAGCGGCGAGCTGTCGGGCATGACCCGGGTCCGGGGCTTCACCCAGGATGACGCTCACCTGTTCTGTCGCCCCGACCAGCTTCTGGACGAGATCGCCGGTTGTGTCAACCTGACGCGGAAGGTGTTTGATTCCCTGGGCCTGGGGGACTACCGCGTCCGGATCGGCTTGCGGGAACCAGGGAGCTCCAAGTACGTTGGTAGCGACGAGAATTGGGCCCTTGCCGAGCAGGCCGTTCGGACTGCCGTTCAGGGCAGCGGCATGCGCTATTCGGAGGAAAAGGGTGAGGCAGCCTTCTACGGCCCGAAGATCGACTTTGTGGTCAAAGATTGCATCGGGCGTGAGTGGCAACTCGGGACGGTCCAGGTGGATTATAATCTGCCCGAGAGGTTTGACCTGACCTATGTGGGCTCGGACAATACCGCCCATCGGCCGGTAATGATTCACCGAGCCCCGTTCGGCAGCATGGAGCGGTTTGTGGCCATTCTCATCGAGCACTTTGCCGGAGCGTTTCCGATGTGGCTGGCTCCCGTGCAGGTGTTCGTGGCGTCGGTCAGCGAGAAGAGCGCCGCGTATGCCGTGAAGGTTCGGGATCGGCTTGTCGAGGCCGATTTGCGGGTGGAACTGGACGTCAGCGCCGAAAAAATCGGCCCCAAGAAGCACTATGCGAGGAAGCACAAGATCCCGTATACTCTTGTCGTGGGAGAGCGGGAGGCGGCGGAAGGCAGCGTGAACGTCAACGACCGCTCCGGCAAGACGATCGGAAACGAATCGGTCGAGGCGTTCATCGCCCGTTGCGTGAAGGAAGTCAACGAGCGGACGGTCAAGCCGGCCGCATCGAATTGACCGGCATGGGCCGGTCGCGCGAGCCTTGTCGTGCTCGCGTCAGGACAAAGCGAGGCTTATCAGAAAGAGAGGGTTGAACCATCGCCAAACTGCAGCGGTGCAACGAACAGATTCGATTGCCGTCGGTCCGCCTGATCGACGAGAACAATGAACAGGTCGGAGTTGTCCCTACCGCGGAAGCTCTTCGTCGGGCTCGCGAGGCGGGCTTGGATCTCGTGGAGGTGGCCCCGACGGAAAGGCCGCCCGTCTGCCGGATCATGGATTTCGGCAAGTTCAAGTATTCTCAGAACCAGAAGAAGAAAAAGCAGAAGCATCACCAGCAGAAGCTCAAGGAGATCCGCCTGCATCCGGATGTCGGGGAACACGACCGGGACATCAAGGTGAGCCGTGCGGTGAAGTTCCTTGAGGATGGCGACAAGGTCCAGTTCACCATGGTCTTTCACGGACGCGAACGATTCCACAAGGAAATCGGGTTCGATATCTTCAAGCTGATCATCGAGCAGGTCGGCGAGAAGGGCAGAATCGAGCGTCCGCCGCGGATAGAAGGTCAGCGCATGGTCATGGTATTCTCCCCCGGCAAGCCGGGAGCCAAGCCCGCCGCCGCGGTCGTTCCGGCCAAGCCGGCGGCGGAAACGCCGACCTGAGCCCTGGTTCATGGGTGCAACGGGCGGTTCAAACACCGAGCCGATGCCGGTGAGCGCGCCCGTCTTTTTCCCGAAGGAGTGTTCGTCTTTTCATGCCAGATTTGATCCCGCCCCATGGCGGCCTGAAGGAACCGGTGAACCGCACGGTCCCAGCCGATCGAGTTCATGAGTTTGTTAGGGAAGTTGCTTCGTGGCCGGCCTTGCCGGTCAGCGACGCCGATCTGTCAAGCGTTTACCGGATCGGCGACGGAGGGCTCAGCCCGCTGACCGGCCCGATGGTCAAGGCGGTCTACGATCAAGTTCTTCGGGACGTCAACATTGACCACAACGGGCACAAGTACGCGTGGTCTATCCCGATTTCGCTGCCGGTCACCAAGGACCTCGCCTCCGCCCTCAAGGTCGGCCGGCGGGTACGGTTAACGAACTCCGCCGGTGAAACGGTCGGTGCGCTGTTGATCGAGGACATCTTCCCGTGGGACAAGCTCGCCTACATCGAGGCGGTCTATCAGACGAAGCGGATCGACCACCCTGGCGGTCAGATGGTTATGAACGATCCCGGCGAGATGTTGATCGGCGGCCAGATCGAAATGTTGCCGCAGCCCAAGCACCCGGAATACGGTCAATTCGTGCTGACGCCGCGGGAAACGCGGACATTGTTCGCCGAGAAGGGCTGGGAACGCGTGGTGGCCTTCCAGACCCGCAATCCGCTGCACCGGGCCCATGAGTACGCCCTGGTATACGGGGCCGAGGTGTTGACCCGTCAGGGCTTTAAGACAGGGGTGGTCCTGAACCCGCTGATCGGGGAAACCAAATCAGACGACGTTGACGCCCCGACCCGGATGCGAACGTACCGGGCCCTGCTCGAAAACCGCCAGCTCGGCGAAGGTGACAAGGACGAGGAATTGTGGCGGTCGAAAGGCTACGATATCAACGACGTGGCCCTGCTTCTTGGTTTGGACATCAAGATGTTCTATGCCGGTCCGAAGGAGGCGATCATGCACGCCATCTATCGCCAGAACTTCGGTTTCACCGACATTATCATAGGTCGCAAGCACGCCGACGCCCCATATTTCGACGGTAAGGACATCTGGGACCCGTTGGCTGCCCAGGAGATCTTCTCTCAACTGACCGGCGAGTTGCGGATTCGGCCGGTGAAGGTCGGCTTCGCGGCCTATTATGAGGAACTGGGGCGCGTTGCCCTGGTCGATGAGTGCGGCAAGAAGGGCTGGAAACCGATTCCGATCAGCGGACGTGATGTTCGCGAGGCGTTGTCGGCCGGCCGATTGCCCGATCCGCGGGTCATGCGCGAATCAACGGCCCGGATTCTGATCGAGGCCATGCGGAAGTGACCTATGTCCGTGCCCCGGGAACTCATTGACACCTTGGCCGCCGCCGGCTTCCCGGTGATTGCGGGTCATGTCACGCCGGACCTCGATTCCCTGGGCGCGATGCTGGCCCTGGCTCGATCGTTGCCGTCGTCGGAGGCGGCGATCGTTCTTCCCGTTCCCCTTGAAAGCCAGAGGCTCCTGTTTCTCATGGAGCTGAGTAATGGCGTGCCGATCGCTGATCCGGAAAGGGTCGGTCGCGCCGACGTCGTGGTGATCGTCGATACCGCGTCCACGAAACGAGTCAACGTTGCCGGCCACTGGGAGGCCATTGCCGACAAGCTGATCGTCAACATCGACCACCACACTACCAATCCCGATTTCGGATCCATCAACTGGGTGGAAGACAATGCCAGCAGCACGTGCGAGCTGGTATGGAGACTCATCCGCGCGGCAGGCTGGAAACTCGATCCTGTCACTGCGGGACTGCTCTATGCGGGGATCTATTCCGACACGGCGGGTTTCTCGTTGCCCAGTACGACGGCGGACTGCCTTGATGCGGCCGCGGATCTGGTCCGCAGCGGAGCCGACGTTGATCGGATCGGTTGCCGAATTGCCCGGTCGCAGGAGCGGCACGAGTTCGACCTGATACGGAAGGTCTACCATAACACTCATGTGGTGGCCGAAGGCCGCATCGCGTACAGCACCTTGACTTACGAGGAAATCGCCTCATGTGGGTGCTCGCCGCAGGATATCGACGACCAGGTCTCGATCCCTCGCTCGCTGTCCGGAATCCGGATGGCCCTGCTTTTCTCAGAAGGAGAGAAGGGTGTGATTCGGATTAATCTTCGCGGCGAACCGGGCACGCCGGTTCTGCCGCTGGCGGAGAAACTCGGTGGAGGAGGTCATGCGTACTCGGCCGGGGTTCGTATTCGCGGAGCGATGGGCGACGTCGTGAGTCGCGTCTTGACCGAGGCGTGCGAAATGCTCAGGGCGCAGGATCAGGGGGTGTTTTCCCTGGGTGCGGGTTGATCGCAGAAGACACCGGCGGAACATGCGACCCACTGCAGGCCGTAAGTCCTTGTGACGAAGAACAATGCAACAGTCGGCGGACGTTCTTGCCCGACGAAGGATGCTGGTGTAGTATTACGGGGCTCTGTGTGAAACCGAATGCCGGTGATGGCGGGGGCGGGATGCGGCGTCGGATGCCGTGCATGCCGCCTCGCTGGAGGTAAATACGTGGGCATGAGTGAAGCCGGGCAATGTGATTCTTCCGCCGAGCATCGGCTCGTCGGGTGGGCGGTGTATCATCGCCCGGCCGTGGTCCTGTCGCTGCTGTGCGCCTTGATGGCGACCGGCTGCACGATCCCGCTTCGCTCGACCTCGGAATTGCGGCAACCGGCCCGGTGGACCAAAGGTTACACCATTATTCTTCCGGGTATCGAGGGAAGGAGTAATCTGAACGAGAGTATCGCGTTCGGCCTCAACAAGGGTGGGGTGCCCGGGGCCATTGAGATCTACGACTGGACGGTCGGCGGCACTTTCACCTGGATTCTTAATCTTCGCTGGTCCGAGCACAATCGCAAACAGGCAAGCCGCATCGCCGGCAAGATCATTACCTATCAGGACACCTATCCGGGTCGGCCGGTTTGCCTGATCGGTCATTCCGGCGGTGGTGGGGTGGCAGTGCTGACCCTCGAGGCCTTACCGGCAGAGCACAAGATCGATCACGCCATCCTGCTGGCCCCCGCGTTGGCTCCGGACCACGATCTTCGCAGGGCTCTCAGCCGCACGAGGTCGGGGATATGGCACTACTACTCCAAGTACGACGTCGGTTTTCTTCAGGCGGGAACAGCCATTTTTGGCACCGTCGACGGGCGGCACTCTCGGGCCGCCGGCGCGGTCGGGTTCGTCAAACCCTGGGGAATGGACAAAGCCGGGCACGAGCTCTACGACCGGTTACTCCACCAGCAGGAATTCACCCCGCAGATGGCCGAGGCCGGGCATTACGGGTTGCACACGACCTGGGCCAGGGAATCCTTTGTGTCGCGATGGCTCGCCCCCATCGTCAAGACGGCCTACACGCAGGTTCCGGAGTATGCCTCGGATAGCGGTGCTTCCGCCGCCCAACCATCGGCCCCCAAATGATGTGCCGGTTCGCGTGAGAACCGACGTCCGAAAACCAAGCGAGTGTCTTATTAAGACGTGGTTTGTGCTGCCTCCTTGCGATCACATTGTTGGCCAGGGATTACCTGATTGAAACACAGGGACGGAGAATGTAGCATAAACGTTCCGTGAGTTGTGCCGGCGCGAGGTCTTCCTGATGGGGCATGCTGACGTTACTGTGGGCAAGGTTTTGTTATTCCAGCCCGAAGGCTCGGTCGTGGCTGGATTGTCCGAACTGTTCGACCGGTTCGGTCAAGTCCGCGTCGAATCCACTATTCAGGGCGCGCTCAGAGCGCTCGACGAAGAGCAGTTCGGCCTGTTTGTGAGCACCTCCCCGGAGTTCCTCGCCGCCGATCGGTTGGCAGCCCATCGACAGCTCGGAGCGGTGTTGGATGTGATCGGGCAGGGCGTCTGTATCATCAACCTGTCGGGGGAGGTGACTTGGTGTAACGCCCGTGCGGAGAAACTTCCCGAGGAGGTGCTTGAACGAATTCGCAAGCACTGCGTGACGGCGTACGGCTCGCCCGAGGGCCGGGCGATCGTCGGACGTTCTCGAAGCTTGAGCCTCGTGGTGGACAACGACCGCTATTACGACGCCTCGATCACGCCGATCGAGGATCGCGAACGCCAGGTGACCCGCCTCGTGGTGGCGGTATCCGACGTGACCCGCGCCCGTCGTCTTCAGCAGAAAATGGATGCCATCGACAACGCCGGCCGCGAGCTCGTGCGCCTGGATGCCCAGGAGCTGGCCAAGATGGATGCCGACCAGCGGCTGGCCCTGCTCGAGCGCAAGATCATCCGCTCGACCCGAGAGCTCTTGGAGTTCAACAACTTCGCCATTCGCCTGCTCGACGAGAGAACCAACAAGCTGGAACTTGTTCTCAGTGCCGGGTTGCTGCCGGAGGGCGAGGAAATCGATATCTACGCCTCGACGGAAAACAACGGCATCAGCGGATACGTCGCGGCCACGGGCCGAAGCTACATCTGTCCCGACGTGCAGAAGGATCCGCGATACATCGTCGGCATCAGCAACGCGAAGTCTTCGCTGACGGTGCCCCTGTGGCTTCATGATAAGGTGGTCGGCGTATTCAATATCGAAAGCGATACCGCCGGGGCGTTCTCCGAGGAAGATCGGCAGTTTGCCGAGATTTTCGGTCGCTACGTGGCTATTGCCTTGCACATCCTTGACCTGCTGGTCGTCGAGCGACATGCCACGACGGGCCGCCTGGCTGACAACGTTTCTTCCGAGATCGCCGGGCCGCTGAGCGACATTCTTTCCGACGCCACCACGTTGATGGAAGATTACATCGGCCACGACGACTTGCGACACCGCCTCCAATGCATTGTGGACAACGTGGATCGAATACGCACGCTGGTACGCCAGGTCGTCAGACCGACGAGCGGAATCCTGGGGGCCAAACCGACCCAGCCCGCGAAGGACCCGATCCTGTCCGGGAAATCGGTCCTGCTCGTCGATGACGAAGAGATTATTCGCCAGACGGTTTGCGATGTCTTAAGCAAATACGGTTGCGAGGTCGAGGTGGCCCGCGACGGCGTGCGGGCCTTGGCCATGATCCACGCGAGATCCTACGATCTGGTGATCACGGACATTCGCATGCCCGGCAAAAGCGGGTACGAGATCTTCGCGGCCGTCAAGGAGGCTCACCCCGGCTGTCCGGTGATCTTCATGACCGGCTTCGGCTATGACCCGAATCACTCCATCATCCGGGCCAGCAAGGAGGGTCTCTCGGCCGTCCTGTACAAGCCCTTCAAAGTTGATCAACTCCTGACTGATGTCCGGGCGGCCATCTCCCCGGGGAAACGGTAATCCCAAGCTCGCAGTCAAGCCGACCCACCGAGCGGTTCGTGCGTTTCCACGAGCAGACCGGCGCCACCGCGCCTGACGATTAGTCCGATGATGCCATCAGTTGCCCGATGAGACGCCAGCATGCTCCTTTTAATTCATCCTGACACTTTCTGTGATCCCCCACCCCCGCCGCGGCAGGGGTGGGTCGCCAGGCGAAAGCTGGCAAGGGGGGAAAGTGCTACGGAACAACCATGTTCATTCAAGATCGGATAGCAGTCTGACGGAGATGCCTCGCGTGGCTCGGATTGCCCGATCATTCGTCAGCAAAGTATCGCACTGCATTGCCAAAGCCGTGGCGACATGGATTGCATCGGGCAGTTTCAGGCCTGTCGCCGCACGGATCTCCGCGGCCTCGATCAGAATCGCCTGAGTGATCGGGGCAAGCGTCAGGGCCGCCGAAGGCTCAAGGAAATCGCAATACTCATTCACCAAGGCCGCGTTCTTGTCCTGTTTTGGCTTGACCAGAACCTCGGCCAGCGTCAACTCACTCGTGGCTGCGGACAGTGTGCCTTGGTCCATTGCTCCGAGGAGCTTGTGAATGACGGTCTCGTGCTCGACTCACCCTTCGACCGCGTAAACGACGATATTGGCGTCGATGTATATCCGTTTGCCAAGCTGGGACGTCACCTCTCCCATGCGTTCCGCTCCCGACGGAGAAAAGCATCTGTTTCCTGCGGTGTGCTGAAAGAGCCCCTGCCGGAGCCGAATAGCGACAAGTAGGACTTGTCTCGGGTTTCCCGGCCGACGAGGACGATGACTTCGGCCTGGCGCCCGACAGGCAATTGGTCGGAGATGACTTCAACACGTCCGCCCTCCTGGATTGTGACAATCTGTCTATATGCGCTGACCATTATGTCACCTCATCCGTACCATTATACCCGAAACCCGTTGGCAAGGGTAAGCCTGTCCCCGCCCCAGTGTATACCGGTCCGCACGACAGCGACGGCTGAGAATCCGTTGGTCCAGGCGGCCGGTTCGGCGGCCTATCCCGCCAGTTCCTGCATTTTGGCGATGTAGATGGGCACTTCCTTATGCGGGTCGGCGCCCTCGTACTCAAGAGTGACGTAACCGCGGTAGCCGGCTTCCCGGATGATCTTGAAGATGCGGGCGAAATCGGCGGGTTCGCGCTCCTTGGTTCCGGGCGTCTTGACGACCTCGGTTTTGAATTGACAGATGATCGCGTGGGGGGCCGCCTTGGCGATGTTCTCGTAAGGCTTCTCGACGAAGTTGCCCGTGTCGAGGTTGATGCCCAGCCAGTCGCTCTTGACCGCCTCAATGATCTTGATGACCGCATCGGCGGTCTCGGTCAGGTAGCCGTGGTTCTCGATCGCCAGGAAGATGCCCTTCGAGCCGGCATACTCGCAGGCTTTCTTCATGCCTGCGACGGCGCGCTCGAAGTCCTTGTCACGGCCGGCACCGGGCATGGCCTTGCCCGCGAAAATGCGGATTGCCGGGGCCCCAAGCTTCACGCACACGTCCACCCAGTTGCGAACAGACTCAAGCTCCTTATCCAGTTCCGGCCCTGGCGGCAGGCAGAAGTTGTTGCGCATCGGGGAGGCGCTGATTTCCAGTCCGGCAAGGAAGATCTTTCGCTTGAGGGCGTAAAGGTACTCGTCGTCGGTCTTGAGAAAGTAATAAGCCGTCGGCTCGATGGCGTCGATGCCGAGCTTAACGCAGAGGTCGACCAGGTCAAAGAGCGACATTTTTCCCGGTTGGCCGGGCTGGTCCAGGAACTGGCGAAACGAATAGCCCGCCAGGCTGATCTTGAATCGCTTTGGGGATTGCGGCCGAACCGTTGAATCGCCGGCGGCGGCGTCAGCGGCACGGGCAAGGTGGGCCGTGAAGACGGAGGCGGACATCCCCGCTGCAGCGGTCAGCACTTCGCGTCGGGAACACGCTTTCATTTTGTACTCCTTGTGTCAAGATGCCACATCGACCGGAGTCATCTCGACGCTCTTACATGGCCGGCCGATCGGGCATTAGTCCCTTCCGTCGCAACTGGTGCGCATTTTGCGCGCATGTTTCTGGATCGCAGTGCGCTTGGGTTGCGGCCCGCAAAAAGGCGGTCCGCCTCAGGTCATGGCGGTATTATCCCCCGTTGGCGAAGCTGTGAAAAGGTTGTGCACGGTCGTATAGTAGCAACCGTGGCGTTGCTTGCGGTGATCCGGGCGATGAGGGCGGCGGGTGCCGGCCGACGAGTCGGCCAGAGGTGTGTGTCAGACCATGAAGGCGAGGCGGATCATTCCGACATATTCAGTCCTGCTTCGTACCGACGGCGCAGAAGGCCCGGTCGCCTGGCGCCTGTTCCATTCCCCGCGGTTCATGATCTGTGCCACCGCAGTTGAGGACGTCGTGCCTTGCCTGCATGAGTTGGAGCGCGCGGTTGCCGGGGGCTGCCATGCGGCCGGTTTCATAGCCTATGAAGCCGCCCCGGCGTTCGATAAGGCGCTGGTCACCCATGCCCCCACGACAGTCCCGCTGATGTGGTTCGGCTTGTACGACCCGCCCGAGACCGTTGCAGAACTTCCAAAGAGCGATTCGGACGAACTGCCGGCGTGTCACTGGGAATCGCAGATGAGCGAGGCGGCGTATCGGTCGGCCGTCGAGAAAATCAAGCACTACATAGCAGAAGGACACACTTACCAGGTGAATCTGACGCATCGGCTTCGCTCTCGCCTTCAGATCGAGCCCTACGGTTTTTTCCGTTCGCTCTATCGTGCGCAGCCTGTTCCACACGCTGCGTATCTTGACCTCGGCCGATACGCGATCTGTTCGCTTTCGCCGGAGTTGTTCTTCCGGCTTGAGGGCCGACGCATCATCAGCCGTCCCATGAAGGGCACGGCCGGACGCGGACGATGGTGGGAGGAGGATGAACGCCGCGCCGCTTGGTTGGCAGACTCGCCGAAAAACCGCGCCGAAAACGCCATGATCGTGGACATGATTCGCAACGATCTCGGACGGATCGCCGAGAAAGGCAGCGTTGAGGTTGAAGAGGTCTTCAAGGTCGAGCAATATCGAACACTCTTCCAGATGACATCAACCGTCGCCGCCCGAACAAACGCGCCCGTTTCCGAGATTCTGCGCGCGTTGTTCCCTTGCGCTTCCGTGACGGGAGCACCGAAGGTCCGAACGATGCAGATCATTCGTGAACTCGAGGTCGGCCCCCGTGGCGTCTACACCGGGTGCATCGGCTACGTATCGCCGTCGCGAAAAGCTCTCTTTAATGTGGCCATCCGGACGGCCGTGGTTGACGCGGAAGACGGCCGGATCGAGTACGGCACGGGGGGCGGTATCACCTGGGATTCGTCCGCGACCGACGAGAGCATGGAGTGCCGACTTAAGGTGAGCGTGCTTGAACGGCCAGATCCGGAATTCTGCCTCCTTGAGACCCTTCTCTGGGACGGCCGCAAGTACCGTCTTCTTGACGGACATCTGCGGCGGCTGAAAAGGTCGGCCGACTATTTCGGCTACCCGATCGATCTGCGCGCCGCCGGCAGGACACTGGAAGAGGCATCGAAGCCCTATGCCCTGAGACTTGCACGCGTCCGACTGCTGGTCGATGAGACCGGTAAAGCGACTTGTGAATCGCACCTTTTGGAGCGATGCCGCCCGCGCCCGACATGTCGGCTCGCAATGGCTTGCCGTCCCGTCGACAGCTCCGACCGGTTTCTCTATCACAAGACCACGCACAGAACCGTCTACGAGACCGCCCGTGCCGCCTCGCCGGGGTTCGACGATGTACTGCTTTGGAATGAACGGAGTGAGATCACCGAATCCACGATCGCCAATGTTGTCTTACGGTTTGGAGACCGCTTGGTGACGCCCCCGATCTCGGCCGGATTGTTACCGGGCGTTTTTCGTGAACGCTTGCTCGAACGTCGGGTGATTCGTGAAGAATCCATGCCCATCGAGGCGCTGGCGTCCGCGACCGCCGTATACCTGGTCAACTCGGTTCGGGGTTGGGTGCGGGCAAGCCTGCACGACCCGCACGGAATTCTGCGGTCCGTCGGGTTCCAGCGCGATACAATGCCCTCGAATGAAGAAGAAGCATCGTCAGAGCCGTGTGGTCTGGATCCGCGATGACCGGCCGGTGACGCCGGAGGAAGTGGCTTGGCTGAAAACGCCTGCCGCACAGGCGGTCTGCGCGGCTATGATGGGCGACGAACCGGCGGATACGCCTGCGGCGATCGAGCGCTGGCGGCAGCGGCTTGAGCCCGACCAGGTCGCCGCCGCCTGGCATCAGACGCTCTTGAGACGGGCGGGGCGGGCCAAGTTCTCTCGGGCCGACGAGATGCTGTTCGACCGAGTCGGCCTGGAGCAGGCCAGTGATGAGGTGGTGGCGGCCCATAAAGCCGGGCGATTTTCAGATTGCGGACGAATTGCGGATCTTTGCTGCGGCATTGGTGGCGACACTCTCGCACTGGCGACGCAAGCCGAGGTAACGGCCGTGGATTGGTCGCGATCGCGGGTTCTGATGGCCGAACACAACGCGGCAGTCTACGGAGGAAGGATTGTCGGAAAGGTTGGCGACGTCCTGATCCACAGGCCCGACGCGGATGCCATCCACATCGATCCCGATCGACGGCCGGAAGGGGCGCGACGCCATGACCCCGTTCTTGCTTCACCTGATCTCGAAGAGCTCCGGCGACTGGTCGAACGCTATCGTCACGCGGCCATCAAGCTCTCGCCCGGGGCTGATCTTAGCCGGTTGCCGTTCGACGCCGAGATCGAGCTGATCAGTCATATGGGCGCGTGCAAGCAGGCGGTCATCTGGACGGGAAGATTCAAGCAGGTTTATCGGCGGGCAACCGTGTTGCCGGCCGGAGACAGCGTCTTCTCCTCAGAAGTGGATCCGCCGGCGTGGCCTGAGCCGCGGGAATTACGGCCCGGATGCTTTCTCTACGAACCCGACGCCGCCGTTATTCGAGCCGGCCTGGTCGGCGCTGTCGCGCGGCAGCTCGAACTGGCGCCGGTGGACAGGCAGATCGCTTATCTGTCAGGTGATCGGCTGCTATCCTCAGCGTTTGTTACGCCGTTTCAGGTGATCGACGTGACCGACTTCTCGGCCCGCAAGGCGCGAACATGGTTGGCGGCTCACGACGTCGGCAGGGTGCACATCAAGACCCGAGGCTTCGCTGCCAGGCCGGAGGAACTGCTTCACCGTCTTCGCCTCAGAGGCCGCCATGAGGCGGTCCTGCTCTTGACGCGCGTCGCAGGCCGCCCGACCGCCGTCCTTGCCCGGCGCCTGCGCCGCTGATTGCTTGGGTATTTGCACGCCCGCCCGGTCCGTGGTATGAGCTACCGGCTTGGGGACGGGTGGCCGGCCTGGCGCTTGGAGTATTCGATGATGGTCGACGAGCGATGCATTGCCTACTTCTCCATGGAAATCGGCTTGGACGCTCTGATGCCGACGTATAGCGGCGGACTGGGCGTGCTTGCGGGCGATACGATCCGCTCGGCCGCCGATCTGAAGGTGCCGATGGTGGCGGTAAGCCTGCTGCATCGGAAGGGCTACTTCTATCAGCGTCTCGAAGCCAGCGGATGGCAGCTCGAGGAGCCCGTCGAGTGGAACGTCGACGACTTCGTTACCGAGGAGAACGTCCGGGCATCGGTGACCATCGGGGGCCGTCCCGTGCGGCTCCGCGCCTGGAGGAGGGACGTGACCGGCGTGAGCGGCTACGTTGTTCCGGTCTATTTCCTCGATTCCGACCTGCCGGAAAACGCGGAGCAGGACCGCATGCTGACGCATTGGCTCTACGGCGGCGACGACAACTACCGCCTCTGCCAGGAGATCATCCTGGGCATTGGCGGGGTCCGGATGTTGCGGTCCCTGGGGTACCGGCAGATCGATCGCTTTCACATGAACGAAGGCCACGCGAGCCTGTGCACGCTTGAGTTGCTGGATGAAAGGCGCCGTGCCGGAAACCGTGACGCGATTGTACAGGAAGACGTTGAGGCCGTGCGCCGCATGTGCATCTTCACCACACATACGCCGGTTCCTGCCGGGCACGACAAGTTTCCGGTGGACCTGGTTGCAGAAGTATTAGGCGATCACCCTGCGCTGACGATGCGGAACCTCATCTGCTGCGACGGCGTCCTGAACATGACTTATCTGGCGTTGAATCTCAGCCACTACGTGAACGGCGTGGCCAAGAAGCACGGCGAGATTTCACGGCACATGTTCGCGTCGTACGTCATTGACTCGATCACCAACGGTGTTCACGCGGCCACATGGGCCTCCGAGCCTTTCCAGGCGTTGTTCGACAGGCACATACCAGGTTGGCGGGAGGACAATTTCAGTCTCCGCTATGCGCTCAGCATTCCGCACAAGGAGGTCTGGAATGCCCACATGGCCGCAAAGCGAGACCTGATCGACTACGTTAATCGCGAGACGAACACGGGCATGGACGTGGATTTCCTGACGATCGGTTTTGCGCGCCGCGCGGCGGCCTACAAGCGAGCGGACCTGCTCCTGCGAGATCCGGATCGGCTTCGCAAAATCGCTCGTGATGTCGGCCCGTTTCAGATCGTCTATGCCGGCAAATCGCACCCCCGCGACGAGGAAGGCAAGAAGATGATCCAACGAATCTACCAGGCACGCAAGTCGCTCCGGGATGCCGTCCACATCGCCTACCTGCCCAATTACGACATGACCCTCGGCAAGCTGGTCACCTCGGGAGTGGACCTATGGCTCAACACGCCGCAACGCCCGATGGAGGCCTCGGGAACCAGCGGAATGAAGGCCGCCCTCAACGGTGTTCCGTCGCTGAGCGTGCTGGACGGCTGGTGGATCGAGGGCTGCATCGAGGGAACCACCGGCTGGGCCATCGGCCGGGACGGCCGGACTCCCGAAACTTCCGCCGACAACCAGGCCGATGCGGCGTCGCTGTACGAGAAGCTCGAGCAGGTGGTGGCTCCCCTGTTCTACAGGGACCGTGATCGGTACCTGGACGTCATGGTGCACGCCATCGCGCTGAACGGCTCGTTCTTCAACACGCAACGGATGATGCAGCAATATGTGCTTAAAGCGTATTTCCGTTAACGGAATCTGACGCGCTCACGCACCGATCACACGCCGCAGGAACGGCACAACCCTTCCTTGCGGTCTGCCCGCGAGCGGACTGTGGGCTGATTCCGCAATGAAGGGTTGTGTCGCCGGGGCCGGCCTGTTCAACGGCCGATTATCCCCACTTGCCCTTGTTCATGTGGCTTTGGATCTCGGTCATCGAGAGCTTCATCATCACGTAGGATGCTTCAAGGCTCTTCTGGAACACGTCCACGCAGCCCGGATCGAGGTTGTCCTGAATCCCGTCTTTGCATGCCCGCTCGATCTGCCGGGCCAGGTCAATCACATGGGCGTGGAGCATGTTGGTTCGCCGCGAACGCTCGACCAGGTTGGCGGCGTGGTCGTCGAGCGCGGTGAACTTCTCCGCCGGCGCACCGCACTTGGGACAGACGGTCGGAGGTCCGTCGCCGTCATGGATGTATCCGCATACGCACTTGAACTTCTTCTTCATACCAATCCTGCCTTTCTTGCGATCACGCGGGTCAAGCAAAGCGTCTCACGATTGCCGGACGCTCCCAGAAGCTTAGGTGACGCGGGCGTATTCGGCAAGCCGACGGTGTGGGAGTCTCGTCGCTCCTGATGGGGTGGTGGGGCCTGCTCATTCTGTTTTGGCCTCCCAGTGCTGCCTGACTCTCTGGAAGTACTCGATCCGGGTCTCGATCTTACCGATTTCTCTCGGGTAGAAATCGAGCATGATATCACAGAGCTCCAGCATCCAGGATTTGCGCGAATAATGAGGTTTGAGACTGATGTGGTTCGCATTAGCGATCTGTATCTGACCCCACCCCAGCGCCCCAATCGTCAGGCATTCCCAGTCGAGAAACTCGATGGGTACAAAGGTGACCTCGGAGATCACCGCGTGGGTTCCTTCGAGACGGTACCTGACAAGCAAGAGCACGAAGTAGTTGCTGTCATCCTCGTAGAAACGCGTGAGCCGCTCCACGGAGGTGAGATTCGGCATGTTGAACTTCGTGTCTTCCCGATGGGTCTTGACGTCAACGACGTAGTACAAGCCATCGTTGTCCTTGAATGCGATGTCGGCCATGGCCCGGCGCGCGAAGTTGGCGGAGTACTCCGCACAATCCTCTCCAAGGATTACCCGAAAGTTGTCCCCAAGAATGCCTTCAAGCGCATCGCCAAACGCGCGTGGGCTGCGAGCCGTGCTGGGCGAAAGAAAATCCTCGTGTCCATTGAGGAACTCCTTGGTTCGGCGGGCAATTCCTTGGTAACGGTCTGTTGAGAAAATCCGGCTGTTCATGTTTTCCTTTCATTTCGTGGTGGGCATCGGATCGAAGAGGCTTGGCGGGCCGGCGGCTGGGGTCCGCGGTGTGCCCCGACCGTTGTTTTGGTCGGAAAAGCTGTTTCGCTCCCAGAAGACGCCATCGGTGTACCCTTGGATACCGGGGTCGGCTTCCGCCAAATGCAGCCGTTTTTCCGCCAGACAGCAGAACTCGCGGTCGATTTCGATGCCTACGAAATGGCGTTGTAGCTTCTTCGCCACAACTGAAGTGGTTCCAGATCCGAGAAAGGGATCGAGGACGACGTCACCGACGTTCGAACTGGCAAGGATGATTCTGGCGAGGAGCTTCTCGGGTTTCTGTGTGGGGTGATCCGTGTTTTCCGGCATGGACCAGAAGGGTACTGTCAGGTCGGTCCAGATGTTCGAGGGATGAGTGATTCGATACCTGCCTTGGTCGGTCTGCTGCCAGTCTTTTGGTCTGCCTAGGTCGTCCGTGTAAGGCGCAATGACGCGACGCTTGAGCTTGACGTCATCGATGTTGAAGACATAGTCATCGGAAACGGTGGCGAACCAGATGTCTTCCGTGTTGTTCTTCCAGTTGGTCTTTGCGCCGCGCCCTTTTTCTCGCTCCCACGAAATGCGATTTCTGACTTTGTAGTGGCGAAGAAGCACGCGATGTATCGCCGTGGAGGATCGCCAGTCCCCGCAGACGTAGATGGACCCAGTAGGTTTCAAAAGGCATCGCAGCCCCGGGAGCCACGAACTCAACCAAGCCTCGTATTTGTCAAGATCGGTCTGTTTGAAGGTATTACCGTTGAATGATTTCGTCAGGTTGTAGGGGGGATCCGCCACGATGAGATCAAAGGCAGCACGAGGAAGAAGGGGCAGCACTTCGAAAGCGTCTTGGCAGATCGTTCTGTCTAAGACGTCTGGCAGCGACGCTGGGGAGTCGAGGCGAAGCAATGACTGCGAGCAGCGCCGCCGGTCGGCGTCGGACAAAACAAGGGTTCTGTTTCGTGGTGCTCGCGGTTTCTCGTTCATGAAGGTCTTGTATCCTCTTTCCGGGCCGCTTTCAAGATCCTCTGCGGATTGGTATGCCAGCCCGGATGTACCCATGCGAGGCCTCCGAGAATCTTGGGGGTTCCGCGCCACGGCCATGCGTTTGTTCACGGCGCCGCCTTCGTCTCCCTCCATACTTGTTCAATCCGCTGCTTGAGCGCTTCTTGCGATTTCTCGTAGGACGCCAGCGTTTTTTCCAGGCCCTCCAGCAGTCGCGTTGCCGTGTCCAGGTAGGATTTCTCGGCGGCCGCTTGCGACTTGTCGGGCAAGGGAGCGAGCTTGCCGGCTTCCTTCAACTTGCGTCGTTCCAGGATGACCGCCGCGCACTCGGCGGCGAGTCGGGCATGGGCCGCCTCGTAATCCGCCGGCACCTGCTCCCGCAGCACACGATCATGAAATGACTGCAGCCTGGCCAGCCGCGGGGCGAGCTTGCCGAGTTCAGGATCATCGACCGAGATCGCAGGCCAGGGACTGCCGATTTCCGCCGGGCCGGGGCCCGGCGGCCGGCTGACGTTTCCAAGCTCGATGTGAATGAACGAGGTTTCCTGAACCGCCCCGTACGGCAACATCACTGATTCGGCGTCGAAGTTGTCGTAGGCCCGGCCGTCGAGCCGCACGCCGGTTACCGGCCCTCTGCCCGAAATCGAAAGAAACAGCCGCGACTTGCCGAAGCGAATCGGGAACTTCTGCTCCAGGAACGTAATGCCCGGGGGAATATGCGGCACCAGCCGCAACCCCTCCGCGGTGTACAAGTATTCGAACAGCCCGCGAACCATGGCGGCCGCCGGGCCGAACGTGTCGTAGCAGATGTTGATCGGCTCGCCCGGCTGGTAGACGTTGTCGCCGAAATCGACCAGGGGGTTATCCATTCGGAAAGTCCGCGCGAACTTCATGAGCTGCCTCATCGACCTGAGAATGTCGTCGTGGCGGCCCAACCGGTAGTAGGCCATGATCATGCGGGCTTCGCACGTCGACCAGTGGCCGCCGTTGACCCAGCGGCCGAATTCCCAGAGCCCCTTCGGCTGCTCATACATGTCGTCGAGGGAGGGGAAATTGGGTATCACAAAAGCATGCGGGCGAAGGCCGGGGATGGAGGCAATCTTCGCGTAGATCCGCTCGGCCTGCGGCTTGTCCACTACCCGGAACGCAATCGCGTCGTGGTTGGGCGAGGTCTCGAAGTATCCGTGCCTGCTCGCTCCGAAGACGCCGTGGCGCGTGCCGTCGGGGTCGAGGCTCTTGATGAAGTATCCCTCGTCGGTGGTCAACCGCGGCAGGCCTTCGCGGGCCAGCTCGCGCCGCTCGGCATACAGCTTCGCCTTGTCGGAAAACGCCGCCAGTTTCTCAAGTTCGATCAGGCGATCCAGGGCTGCGATATAGGTGATCGACAGACCCGCGAGGTACGCCTTGTCGTATGTGCCGTCGGGTTTCTTCCAGCCCGCGTAGCTC
The DNA here is from genome assembly GCA_035384605.1 of Phycisphaerae bacterium. Lineage (NCBI taxonomy): Bacteria > Pseudomonadati > Planctomycetota > Phycisphaerae > Phycisphaerae bacterium. Next base: position 10,762 of record DAOOIV010000057.1, on the reverse strand, counting down.
GGTGCCAGCAGGTTTCCGGCCGGGCCCGCCAGGAACAGATTGTTTTTCGGGTCGCGTCGCGACTCGATGAAGTTCGCACTCCGTTCCAGCTTCGGCAGATACTTGGCGATTGCCTCCGGGTCGCGGCTGATCAGCAGCAGCTCGGCCTGCATCAGCACGCCGGCGGCGGTGAATTCCATGCCCCAGTCATGGATGTCCACACGGCCGTCGCCCTGCTTGGCGACAAACCATCCCGGGCTGGCGGCATCGCACAGGCAGCCATCCGGCGGAACCCAGTCGAACTTCGGCCCGCTGCCCATCTGGAACGGCCGGACGGTCTTGCCGTCGCCCATCTGGTCGAACCACAGGTCCTGCGAGTTCTGAAGGAACGTGGTCATCGGCTCGATGTAGAACGGCAGAGCGCAGTACGTCGTGCCATAGCTGTTCTGAATCCACCACGCTCCCCAAGTCGGCCCTTCGACCAGACCGTTCCACGCCGGCGTGTACAGCATCGCCATGTTCTGGAACTCGGGGTCGGGGTCAAACATCCGCCGGGCAACGTCCAGCATTTCGAGATATTCCACGTCGCCGCTGCCGGCAAAGTACTTGCCGGAAAAGGAATGGGACGCCAGACTCGGCATGACCGTGGCAAGACTGACGCTCAGCAAAGCTGTCGTGACGGTGATTCTCTGATGAGTGAACATGTCACGTCTCCGTAAGTGCTACTGGCGGCACGACTATACCGACGGGCGGGTCGTAAATCGAGCGAGAATGTGCCGGCGTGTTCAAGTATCATCGAAGTTGCATGGACGGTGTTTTCATCCGAGGGTCGCGGAAGAATATCGGACCGTCGGGATCTGCCGGCGGGCGCCGACGACAATCCGATCGCAGGCTGGACTGATCTCGGCACGTTCGACGGACCATGGAATAGCGGCGACCGGAGTATCCATGCCCGTACGGGCCCGGAGTGGGTCGGCTCGATCACCAACCGTACGGATGGGAAGAAGGACGTCAGCTATTGCGAAGGATCGCGATCGCGCCTTGAAGGCTGAGAGAACAGGTCTCTCCTGGCCATCAGTCCGAAGGCTCCGCCCGTGTGGATGAAGACCGGGGTTTCGTCGGGTCGCAGGCCGCCGTTGCGGATGGTGGCCAGCATGCCGGTCATGGCCTTGCCGGTGTACACCGGATCGAGGAGCATTCCTTCGCTTCGAGCGACCGAGCGGATGGTTTCGACCTCCTCGGGGTAGGGGATCGCGTATCCCTCGCCGATGAAGCCGTCGATCAGGTCGATCGGTGTGTCGGCCTCGCGCAGCCCGAGGTCGAACCGCTCGTTGGTCTGTCGCTCGAGCTTGCGGATGTCTTCGCTGAGAATCTCGACGTTGTCGCTGACCGGTATGCCCCTGATCCGCCAGTTGCGACAACCCAGCAGGGCACGGCCGATGCTCAGGCCGGTATAGGTGCCGACCGAGCTGACGGCGCAGAAGATCGCCAGCGGCGTATCTCGGCCGATCTGCTCGACAAGCTCGGCAACACACCGAATGTACCCCCAGCAGCCGAGCGGGATTGACGCTCCGACCGGAAAGAAGTACGGCCGGCGCCCGGCCCGGCGCTCGGCCTCCATGGCCGCCTCGATCATCTCGCTGCGGCGCCCATTGTACTCATCGGGATGGTGAATGCTCACGTCGGCGCCGAACAGGCGATCAAGGAACAGATTCCCGTCGTCGGCGGGGTGAGGATCTGCGGACCGCAGCAGCAGCCGAACGCGCAGGCCCAGGCTCGCACCGGCCGCCGCGGTCGCACGGCAATGGTTGGATTGAAAACCGCCGTGCGTGACCAGGGTGTTTGCACCGGAGGCAATCGCATCCGCGAGAATGTATTCGAGTTTGCGGATCTTGTTGCCGCTCAGCTCGAAGCCGGTCTGGTCGTCTCGCTTGACGAGCAAACGCGAAATTCCGATCTGCCGCGCGGTGTTCTTGAGTTCCGTCACCGGCGTCGGAATCCGGGCCAGGCTCAGCCGTTCCGGCTCCTTGGGGTGCAGTCTCTCGTGCGTCGCCATTCACTTGTTCTCCACACTGACTTGCGTCACGCTGCCGTCCATTCCGGCCACGTAGGCACGGCCATTCTTGTCCAAAGCGACGCCGGCCATGACGTGCAGTTGCGGCGTCGCCTGGTATTGCCAGAGCAGCTTGCCGTCGTCGGCATCCAGTGCAACCAGCAGCCCGCGGTTTGAGCAGGCGTAAACGCGGCCGTCTGCTTCCACCGGCGGGACCGGGAATCGGCCCATGAGCACTTCGTCGTTTTTCCATATCCGCTTGCCCAAACCATCATAGCGGCTGACGCCTTTGGCCAAACCGCGAGCATAAAAGCCTTTCTTGTCGGCCGTCAGGCCGATGGCCGCGATTCCTTCGCTGATTTCAGCATGGTATTCGCCGGTGAGCGAATACGATCCCAGTCGATAATCCCGGTCACACACGAACAGGCGGTCGCCGACGATGATCGGCGAGCAGTCGGCCGGAGCGTAGTAACGCGATTTCGAGGCCGCCTCTGAACGATTGCCGGCCGGACCCGGCTTCTTCCAGATGAGATTGCCCTCGGCGGCGTCGATGCAGTACACCAGCCCGTCCCAGGCGCCAAAATACAGCCGGCCGTCACGGAGCAGCAGCGATTGCTCGATGCTGAAGGTCGCGTGGCGTTTCGACCACAGGCTCTGCCCCGACTTGCGATCGATCGCATGGACAAAACCCTCGAGGTCGCCGACGTACACGCGAGCCTGATCAACAGCCGGCGTGCCATAGACGACGTTGCCCGGCGCGGGCGGCTTCCATTGCCACACCGGTTTGCCCTTCGCGCTGATCGCGTATACGCCTTTCTCGGCCGCGCCGATGTAGAGAACGTCGCCGGCCTGCGCAGGAGGGTGAAGAATTTCCGACCCGACGTCGAGCAGCCGAGTGATCGTGGGCACGGGCTCCTTGAAAGATACCCTGACGACCTCGCCCGTGGTGGTACAAACGACCGCTTCCTGATCAGCGGCGAGCGGCGTCGCCTTAACGCCGGCCGCCAATTGCGCCACCCGACCGACCGGCCCGGTGCTTTTGCCCTTGTAGGTGAATTCACACGCCCGATCAAGTTGATAAGGGCCCATGTCGGCCATCACGCGAACAAAGTGTACCCCGGGCGGCAGGAAGCCGGCCGGCAGGCTTCCGGAGAACGTGCCTGCCTGATTGTCGCCCTTGAGCGCGACACCACCTTGGTCGTCGCCGTTGATGCAGGCGGTGACCGATTGGGGTTGTCCTCCGCTGATCCGAACACGCACCGGCACCCCGGCTGTGCGAATCATCGGCCGGTTGTCACCTTTACGCGGAGGCAATTGAAACTCGAGTTGCGCCTTGTCAGCCGGGGCGATGGGCTTCTCGATCAGAAGTGCCATCGGCTTGCTCGAATCGTGGAACCGGTATGTGGAACGAAGCACGCCGTTCATGACGGAGATGATTCCGTATCCGGTGTTCGGACCGTAGGTCGAGCCGCCCATGACACTGTCGATCGTGCCCCATCTCTCATGTCGTGCCCCGTGGCCGTGGCCCATGAGCAGCAGAACCACGTTCCGGCTTCCCAGCAGCTCGATGAGTCGAAGCTGCTCGTAAGGCTTGGCGAACTCGGTGCTGGACAGCGGGTGGTGGCACAGGACAAACACCGGAGTGGTCTTCGAGACTTTCTTGAGGTCGTCGGCCAGCCAGGTGAGCGTACGCTGTTCGATGGTCGGCACCGGCTCTTGCGGGGTGGCCGTGTTGATGAACGCGAAGTGGCAGCCGAACCGATCAAAAGAATAGTGGTCGCCGCAGTGCCTTTGACGCATGATTCTCTGGATGGCCGTCCAGGTATTGTCGTGGTTGCCGGGGGTGATGTACCAGGGGATGCTCAGGGGCTTGAAAAGATCCTCGACAACGCCCCAGGTCTCGTTGATGACCCCGTACTCGGTGATGTCTCCGGTGGCCACCAGGAACGACGGCGGGGGCGTCCGCATGTTGAGCGGCCCGAGCACCTGCGGCTTGGCCGCCTCGTCGCAGACCCAGGCGATTCCTGCCGCGCTCAGACGAGCGGCGTCCTCTTTGCCGGTGCCCAGGGGTACGGGCGAGACGTGCATGTCAGAGATGTGCAGGAAACAGAAGTCCTGCACGGTACCGTCTGCCGCCACGGCCGAAGCCAGGACTGCGGCCGGCGTCAAAGCAGCCGCTACCAGCATCCATTTGAAGACTCGCGAACAATGTCGAACGTGCATCATCATTCCTCGACGCAAACGGGAAACGCCGGATCATGCTAGGGGACGCGCAGTCTGCTTTCCAGCGGGGCGGCCGACTCCCACCACCCCGGGCGCGAACGCTATGGATTGAGGCAGTCCGGGTCGCCCGGTACGCCGGGCCCGCTGAAGCAGCCGGCGAAGAGTTGCATGTCGTCGTAATCGACATCGCTGTCGCCGTCGAGCTTGGCGCCTTGGCAATCAGGGGCGTTCTGGGGAACGGTCGCGCCGCTGAGACAATTCTGCATTCGGGCGAAATCGACTTGATCCACATCGTAGTCGCCGTCGAAATCGCCCGGTACCGGCGGCGGCACAACGGTCAGATTGATTGTTATCGTCAGCGGGGTGTTGCTGGCCTTGGGATCTGAAACGGTAATCATACCGGTATATTCCCCGGCCGGCAGGCCTGCGGTGCTGTAATCAATCGCGATCGTGTCTTCCTCACCGCTGCTGGTGCCGTAAGAAGGCGAAACGCTCAGCCAGGAGGAATCGTCGTTGATCTGATAGTTGACAGGACCGTAAGTTGGCCAATTGAATGCCGACACGGTGAAGGTCTCGTCGGCCAACTCGCCTCCGTAGCCAACCGACCTTGTGAGCACGATCGACGTACCCGATCCATTGAGCACCAACTGCGGGGCCAGCGAACCCAGTGTGATGTCGTATTGTCTGACTTCCCCGGCGACAGCTTTGGCTCCCGTGTAGCTCCCCGACGGAAGCCCGGACTTGGTGACCGAGATGTTGTAAGACGTTCCGGAACCGGTGGCCGGCAACAGCGTCACCACGTAGTAACCGTTGGCATCCGTCTTGCTGACAGGACGCGAGCCCACCGTCACGGATGCATCGTCCACCGGCAGAGAAGTCGCACTGTCCACGATTCGACCCCAGATGGTGCCGTCGGTCGCCGTGGCCGGGTTGCGCCAAGGCATCCCAGGGATCGCAACCGGCGAGGTGAACAGATTGGCGGCCACGTAGGGGTACCAGGACCAGTCGTTGGCCCAGGGATCCTGGGTAGGCGATTCGCAGACGCCTTCGGTCGCCGTGGTCGCGTAGTAGGAGTAGCTGGCGGTTCCGTCACTTCCCTGGTTGAGGGCATAGGCCAGTTGTGTGATGCTGTTGGGCATGATGTTCAGGTAACCGGCCTGACCACAGAAGACATGGCGGCCGTTCTTCCAACTGACCGAGGCGTTGACCCAGTTCCGATACCACTGCGCCTGATCCGTACAGTGTTCTCGCTTGTAGTTCATCGGTATGGTGGCGTCCAGCCAGGCCATTTCCTGCCAGTACTTCCAGTTTTGGAAATAAGTGTAGGCGGTACTCGATGCGAAGTTGCCTGTGTAGTTGCCGGCGGCCAGTACATCGGCGGTCAATCGCACCGGTTGTCTCGAACTGGGCATGTTCGGGATCTCGGCACGACAGCGCCGCACGAGTTCATCGATGGTTCTGCGACGGAACGTGCACCATGACGAGTCGCTGGTCGACGGCACGTCGCTGCGGTTGTATATCCGCTGGAAGCGTTTGAGGCCCGAGTAATAGTAGTTGCTGTCGGCCGGATAGCCGCCGTCGGTCTGAGTGTACCGAATGTAATCCCAGTTGATGCCGTCGATCGGGTAATTCGTCACCAGCTCGCGCACGATTTCGATCAGGTAGTTCTGCACGTCGGGCGAGCCCGGATCCAGGCAGTAGGCATCGCCGATTGGACTGGGGCCGCCCCCGGTGTCGGCTCGCTCCACCATGATCCATTCGGGGTGCGAGGTGAGTATGCTGTTGCCGCTCGGCGGCCAACTCGTGCTGACCCGATATGTGACCAGCCAGGCGTGCACCTCGATGCCCTGAGCATGGGCCTGCTGGCACAGGTAGGCCAGCGGATCGAAGTCGCTCTCGCTGATGTCAGCGGCCTTGGGCACGTACTGTGAATTCCAGTACGCTCCATGCCCGGTGCCGCCCGTGTCCTGGTAAGCCAGCACTTCGGCGATGATGGCATTGTAGTTGCCCTGAACCGCGTAGCCGACCAGTTGGTCGACCTGCGACGCGTTCTTGTACCCAATGTGAAAGGCATCCGCCCAGGTGCCTCTGAAGGAACTCTGGCCGAAGGCGACCACGCCTCCAAGGCCCAGAACACCGCACACGGACAACGCAAGCCGGGTTTTGACCTCGGTCCTGACACTGCTTCTCTTCATGATTCACTCGCCGCCTCCGGACAGCCCGCCGGTTCACGGATTTCCACCCATATGACGGTCTGCAACCGGAACGGCCTCCTCCGCACTAAAGAATTCTACGCGCACCTACTGTCCGATTCAACGCTTACCGCTCTCGTTCTCGGACCGAATCCGCCCCATTCAGTCGGCGCAGGTGCGATCCGCCTGCACGTCTGGTCCCTGCATGCATTCCAGCAAGACAGCGACATCGTCCTGAGCCACGTCTGAATCGCCGTCCAACTCGGCCCGCGCACGCGCCTCGTCGTTCTGCGAAACCTGCGACCCGCTGAAACGGGCCTGCTCTCGCTCACACCTGGGCGACCGATTCTCGCTCGACGAGATCGACGTCGACGACAACGTGGGGGTAGATCCGGCGCCGGTCTCGCCGTGCCGTGCCGCCTTCGATTCGCTTCTCGAGCAGGTCAACCGCCGCTTCTCCGATATCAGCCGTTCGTTGTGAAACGAACGTGATCGGCGGCCGCATCGCCTGGGTGATCTCCGATTCATCGAATCCCACCACGGAAACGTCCTGAGGAATCCTCAAACCCAGCTCGCGACAGGCCTCATATACGCCCCAGGCCGTGTACGGATCCACCGCGAAGATCGCCACTGGCGGCCGCGTCTGCTTCAGAACCGGCAGCATCGCGGTGTACCCCCCCAGCCAGCGGCGGTGTTGCTCGAAGGCGCTCGCCTGCAACTGCAAGTCGAGCCAGACCTTCCATTCGGGCCTCGGGGTGATTCCCCTTTCGATCAGGGCCCGCTCGTATCCTTGGATGCGGGACGCGATCGAGGAAACCAGCGGTGGGGGCGTCAGCATCAGCACTTGTCGATGCCCGTGATCCAGCAGGTGCTTTGTTGCCATGTACGCGCCTTGTGCGTGGTCTGACTCGACCAGATCAGCCTGCAGCCCGGCCGGAATGCGGTCGACGATAACCAGCGGATACCCCGTCTGCTGTAGCCCGAATAGCGCCCCGACGCACGAGTTGTCTCCCCACGTCGGCAAGACCATCGCGCCTTCCGAGCCCGAATCAGGCAGCCGCCTCATGTTGCGTTTCTCGATCTCCACCTCATGCTGAGCGTCGAGGATCTGCACCGTCCATCCCCGCTTCTGGCAGGCCCGCTCGACACCCCGGGCAATGCCCATCTCGAAGGCGCTGGCCAGATCACTGGCGGCGAAGGCGAGCATCCGCTGGGCGCTGACGCGACCCGGGGCGCGGGGCCGGACAAACGCCCCAACGCCGGGTATGCGGTAAACGTGGCCTTCCAACTCAAGCGCCCGGATCGCCTGACGCACGGTCATCGTGCTGACCTCGAATTCATCCGCGATCTTGCGCAGCGTGGGCAATTTCGAGCCGCCGGCCAACTGACCGGTCTCGACCCGCTTTCGCAGGGCCTCTGCAACCGTCCTGTGCAGAAACTCGGCCGCCCCGGGCATAACCGGGCTGCCAAGGCTCTCCTTCTCGTCCCATTCGAAATCCTGAGCCATACCGCCATGATATCACGGCGCGATAGAAATGCAATAGGCCATAATCCAGAAAACTCTGCTGTATCACGATAGCTCACAGGAACGCCATGCTCTAATCGCGGGAGTTGGCGGGCTTCGGACCGCTCGTTGACGTCGGCACGGGCCCGAGAATAACCATAAGTTGTTATTGGAAAATGGTTTATGTGAATTGTTAAGCATTTTTAGCGCGCAGAGCGGTTTTTTCTATCACAACATGATGATTCCCCCTTGACATGTGACACGCGCTGCGGTAGGCTGTACTCAGCGCTGGGTGAGGTACTAGATTTGCCCTTTGCGGTGTATTTTCGAATTTATGTCCGACAACCCGGCAAGTTGTGCGATAGAATTTCTGAGGGCACCTTTTGTCGTAGGCTTGGCCGTTCATCCAAGTCAAAACGGAGTGCAAAACACGATGAATACCAAAACAAAAGCAGATCGCAGACCTTCGCATGGCATCCAGTCGCGCACTCACGGACGCAACCATCCAGCGGCATTCACCCTCATAGAGGTGCTCGTGGTCGTCGCCATTATCGCATTGCTGATCGCCATCCTCCTGCCGTCGCTGTCCAAAGCCCGCGAGAATGCCCGCTCGGCGATTTGCCTGTCGAACCTTAAACAGATCGGTACCGGCACACACATGTACGTCAACGATACCAAGTCCACTCTCCCGGGGCCTTCGCATTTCTTGATTTACGTGGATACGTTCCGCAAGTGGGTGATGGAGTCGGGTGATCCCCGTGGGCGGGACTGGGCCAAGATGAATCTTTCCATGACCATCGGCCGTTATCTTGGTGACAAGGACGCGAAGAACCTCGATCAGGTGGCGCAATGTCCCAGTGCCGATCGGATCCCCGTAGCGGACTCGAGCGGCCAGGCATGGTACTATCAGTGCAAGGCTTACTATGTCGTGAATACGGTCTCCGGCACGAATACGCGGGGCCTGCGTCCGTATTACGGCACCACGCCGGCCAGTTACTTCGGTAGCATCAATCTTTGGGGGACGGGCACGAACCTCGCAAAACTCTTCGCCGAACTGCCGACGAACCAACGGCCCAAGAAACTGGAGGAGATCCGCAATGCAGCCGCCGAATGGGCCGTGGCCGACGTTTGGTACTGGGAATCCGCCGGCGGCGGACGAGGTGGAGCGTCGCGGGCTTGCGGAACATGGCCGTTCCTGCTCACTGACGGTACGAGCGGATCGGTTTCCAATAACGGAAGGCTGAAGATTCCATCATACCCGTTTCATAATACGACGCGAACGTTTATGGAAGAAGGAACCGATAGGGGAGTCAATACTCCCCGACTGACGGAGGGCAGAACAAACAGCGCGTTTATGGACGGCCACGCCGAGGGCGTGCGCGGATGGAAAGGGACTGTTAACCCTGCCTTTTGATGAGGCTGGGTGTGGACGGTCTTGGAGGGTAAAGCAGGTGAGGGGAAAATGAGTGGGTACTGAGCACCTTCACCGGGACGTGCCACGTGGGCGAACAGGGTCGGAGGTAAGGGAGAGCCCCTGTCACAAATAGGCATATTGCGAGAGGTTGTGGCCCGCTTTGCGTAAAGGCCTGTGCCACGACCTTAAGGCTCCATTGAAGAAGGAGGAGATTGGCGATGAAGGGTAAGTTGCTGTTTGGACTAGTGTTGGCGTGTGCGATAACCGCCAACGGCGCGTTCCTGAGCGAAAACTTCGACTCGGGTGACCAGGACGGCTGGACCATTGCCAACGACAGCGGCGGTCTGGGGTGGGCGGTTGGGCCTTCCCCGAGCGGCGTTCCCGGCGACTTGGCGTGGGTCAGCTACGATGGGTTGATTAGTCGCATTGCCAAGCCGTTCGACGCCGCCGGGTCGGACGTGTTGGTGCTGGAGTATGATTTCTACACCACTTCGACCAGCGCCACCCAGCGGGCATTCGGCGGTCTGGCCGATTGTTCGAATCCGGGCTCGCCCGGTCTGGCCGGCTTGGTTCGCATTGGGACCAGCAACAAAGCGAACTACGACCTGCACTACTATACGACCGCGCTCCAGCAGGTAAGCACGGGTGTTCCGCTTGCCGTGGGCTGGCATCACGTCAAGATCGTGCTTACGTTCGATCCGGCAAATCCGTCGAACACCAAGCTCGATTGGACGCTGGATTCGACCTCGGGAAGCGCCACCGGCGCTATCGCCAAGCCGGCTGTATGGGGCGTGGTGCTCGGTTACAACTATAGCAACGGATCCGGGGGCGATCCCGATACCTCCACATGGTACGACAACGTCATGGTCACCCCGGAACCGGCGGCCTTGATCCTGCTGAGCCTGGGCACCTTGCTGTGCGGGCGGCGTCGTCGGGCGTAAGGCTGGCAACGGATGGAAACTGCGTCAAGCCGGAATCGGGCATCGTTATCGGAAAACGTTTCTTGAAGAACAGCGATGCCCGGTCCGGCCTTGACAGACCGAGACGGGTACAAGAGAGGCTCGCGAACAATCGTGTTCCGAGCCCCACAGAGCAACAGTACGCGGTTGACGCTTGGAGGCCGGTCGTGTGAGGACCTGCCAAGTGGAGGGGCTCTTGCCAACGTGGCAAGCAACTCCCGCGACGCAACACGAAACTGAGGTCGATACGCTGCGCCGGACGTTCCGGTCGCCGACGCAATGTGACAGGTGAGTATATCAAGCACACATAGCGGAAGGAGTGGCAATGCCATGTTCACTATTCGACTAGGCAAGGTAATGCTGTTCGTAGCGGTGATAGCTTGCTGGGCGCTGTCGCCTGCCCGGGGGGCTACTTTCACGATCGATTTCACCGAGACC
>DAOOIV010000056.1 GCA_035384605.1 Phycisphaerae bacterium | reverse complement strand
GGCGAAACCGAGAGCCAGAATTGGTCGACCGTGATCTCATAGTTCGTGCTTCCCGTTCCGGTATTGCCGATGGCGAACGACTGCGGCCTGGCATCGTGGCCGATGAAGCTGCTGACCGTGAGCAAGGTGGGGACTGCGCTCAACACCGGGCCCGTTTGCTTAAGCTTGGCGGCAACGTCGCGGGCGAAGTCGGGTATGTTGAGTTCGAGGCCGCTTGGGCTGCCGGGGATAATCTCCGAGCGGAAAGGCGTCGTGCTGTTCGTATCCCAGTATTCGGCCACGTAGTTGCCGGGCGATGTGATCTGATTCAGACGAAGGCGAAGGCCGCTGACCGGGCCTTGCCAATTGCGGATGTAGAGGTAGCCATGCCTCGACCCGCCCGAACCGTAGATCTCGGGCGTTGTGTGGCCGCTGAGGATCGTATAGGCGAGCGGCGAGAGCTGCTGCGGCGCCCAGTCCTGGCTGCTGAGGAAGGCAACCAGCGGCTCAAATCGGTAATACAGGTTGTTGGGATGAATCCAGTTGTCCCACCACCACGACATGGCTCCGCTTTCAACGACTGCCGCCGCCCAGATCATGTCGTGGAGGCTCTGCCCGTTGGGGTCAAGGCTGTCTGGGCCGCCGGCGTAGTCGCCCTCGCCCATGATGACCGGCTTGCCGAACTGGCGGACCTGGCGGATGAGGTTGACATGCGACTGAGGTAGAACGGTGCTGTATTGATGAACCTGAACGATCTCCATCTCGGGCAGTTGCCAGAAGGGCGCGTAGCTCGAACGTGGGCCGTCGTCGGCGAAGCTGGTTGATCGCAGGTGCTCGAACGGATCGATGGAGCGGATGTACTGGGCCATTTCCTGATGCCACTGGGCGATTTCGGCTTCATGGCCCCAGAAGGTTGCTCCTCCGCCGCCGACGGCATCCACCTCGTTGAAGAACTCCCAGCAGAGTATCGCAGGGTTCCACGCCCATCGGGCGACGATGTACCGGAAACGGCGCTTGGCCAGGCGTTTGGCCTCGGCGTTGACGAAGTAGTCGTTCGGGCGCGTGCACATCCCCCCGTTGGCGGCGTTGTAGGGATTGTCGGCCCAGTTGGCATAGAGCGTTTCGTTCCAGCCGTTGAACGAATCGAGGCATAACTGGACATAGATGCCGCGGGCACGGGCGGCCTCCAGCATGCCGTCGATCAGGGCGGCGTTGGACTGCGAATAGCGGCCGAGCTGGAAACTGGTGCCACCGCCCCATTCGATGTCCTGTGACACGTAGGCGACCATCCAGTATCGCGTCCAGTTCTCGCCGACCTGGCTCATCCGGTCAAGCCATTGGGAGAACAGGGGATCCCAGCCGTACCAGCAGACATTGTGTCCGATTGGCAGGTAGGGCTCGCCGTTATCGAACCGCAGGTAGCGGGGGTTGCGGGGGTCGATGCGGACGAAGCCTCGTCTTGAGGAAGACACACCCATGAAGGAGAGCGTGGCGCTGCCCGAATCACCTGCAGAGTCGTTGACCACGATACGACACGAGTGCGGGCCCGTTTCCAAAGGCACGATTCGGGCCCGCCATCGCGGAGTCTGTTCGGTCCAGTAGGCCGGGATGACCCGGGTGACGCCCGACGGACCGGTGAACTCGAAGCGGGCGTCGACGGTGTCGGGGTCATAGGGATTGGGATATGACTTCGACAGGTTGAACGAGACAGTGAGCGGCTGGTACAACTCGATCTGGGTGCCGCTCAGGCCAATAGACTGGATGTTGATCGTTGCGGCATCGCCGGTGCCGGTGGCCAGGCGAGCAAGAAGCAAGCCCATCCCCGCTAATAGTCCCATCCTCATGCGTATTTGGCTTCCGGCATTTGGGCTCTACTCGTTGCACCTTGAGCGGATCAGCGATCTCCAGTAGCCGGTCCTACCCCACGGCATCTGCCAGCGTTCATTGCGTCACTGGCTGCGTCCGCAAGCAGGGTCCGAGGGGCTGTCCGGACCGCTGAGGCAAAGGCGAAACACGGCACAGTCGTCGCTGTCCACGTCGTCATCTTCGTCAAACGACGCCGCCGCGCAACTCATGTCCGCTGCCGATATGCCCGCCCCTGACAGGCAGGCCTGAAACAGGCCGAAGTCGACCTGATCCACGTCCCCATCGCGGTCGAGGTCCGCTCTGGCGGTGGGGCATCCGTTCAGCGTCACGCGCGAACCCGGGGGCGTGTCCGGACATTCATCGACGCAATCCATGACCGCGTCGCCATCGGCGTCGCCGTCCGGGATACCGCAACCACAGAAACCGGGAACGGCCTTGAAAGGATCGTCCGGACAGCCGTCGCAGACATTTCCCCAGTTATCGCCGTCCGCATCTGCCTGGTCCGCGTTTGGCAACAACGGGCAGTTGTCGCAGGCATCGCCCCGTTCATCGCCATCTACGTCCTGTTGCAGTGGATTCCAAGTGCTCGGGCAGTTGTCGAATTTCGGATGATCGGCGAACGCCCGGCCCAGCGGTCGTAAGTCGAAGACTTCGCCGTCGCCGTCAAGATCAACCTCGGCGTCATGAAGGGCACAATGTTCCCACTGTATCGCACCACCCGCCGTCCAGACATGCATGTTATTGACGAACCACGCCCAGCGTTGCACCCATCGTCCCTCGTCGCTGGTCATGCCGTTGCCATGTCCGGTCGACAGAAGGATTTCGAATGAGCCGAGCAGGTAATCGATCATCCATTGCGGCTCGTGGTAATTCAGCAGGCCGTACTCAGTGATGATCAGGGCCTTGTCCTGTTGTCCCCTGGCGGCCATCCAGTCGCGGAAGGTGCTGAGCTGGTTGGCGAAGTCATCGAGTTTCGCCTTCAACGTCGGTTTCGTCCAGACGTAGGGATGGATGTTCCACACGTCAACCGGCCAGGTTTCTCCGTACTCGTTCAGATAGGCGTTCCAGACGGCGTCGAGCAGTTCATAGGGCGTGCCGACAAAGCCCGTGTAGTTGTAGTAGATGGATGTGATGACGGATCCGTTGGCCACCTTGAAAGTCGGGTTGACGGCCTTAAGACCGTGATAATATGTGTGATAATCCCGGGCATATTGCAGGGGGGTGCGCCGATCATCCAAGATGATTTCATTTCCGATCAGCCACGTGGTGCCGTCGGGGTACAGGCCGGGGTTCGCATTGAGGTGATCCGCGATCTGCGACAACGTGGGATGCACCCCGGGCCCCCAGCCCCCGACCAGCGGCATGTACTCGACGCAGCGGTTGCGCGATGCGTCACAGACGATCCCCTGTCGCCAGTTCCAGTTGAAGTACCACCCGATACCAAGGACGTTCCACGGTTCGTCGGCAGGGCGGTAGCTGTCGAAGTCCTCCAAGTTGGTCGTGGTTTGCCCGTCGATCATATTCTGTGTGGCGACGCCGACGCCGAACCGCCAGTGCTCCGGCTCGGCCGCCTGCGATGTGGGGGCAACGACCAGGAGAGTCCACGCAAGCAGGTGGAGTCGATCGATCACCATCTTGTGCGCCTCGGTTCTCGAGAATCCGCCAAGCCCTACTCCTCAACCGATCGAATTGAACCTCTGCGGTACCTGCTATCTCGATCTTGCCGGCCGTTTCAGTATCGTCGGTCCGGGCTGCGCATCAATCGTCGCATGCGGGGTTTGCGGGTATTCCCGGGCCACTGGCGCAGAGTTCGAACGCGACAAGATCCTGCTGGTCAAGAGCGTTATCCGGCTCGTTGCCCGGTCCGGTGATGTCAAGGCACCTGCAGGCCTCCGGCAGCGATCTGAACGCGCCGCCCGGATCGCCTGTCCCGGTAAGACAGCTCTGCAGCAGGCTGAAGTCTGCCTGATCCACGTCGCCGTCCTCGTCGACGTCGAAGACCAGGAGTTCATTGCACGGGCACGCCGCATCGTGGTAACAATCGTCATCCTCGCAGTCGATCAGGCCGTCGCCGTCATCGTCATGCTTATTACTGCAGTTTTCGGGGAACGGCTCAGCCCGATAAACGAGCTTGACGTTGTCAATGTAGCACTGCACGTCGCCGGGAGCCGTCCACGGGTACCCGGCCGGATGCGTGGGATTGCGCAGCCACATGATGATCAGGAACCGGAAACTGTCCGGGAAGCTGCTGAACGTACCGATGCGATAGGTGTGCCAGTTCCCCGGGTCGTCTGGTATGACCGTCCGCTCTGCTTCCGGGGTCAAGGAGAAAGTGACGCCCGAAGGCCGGATGCCCCCGGCGTATGCTTCAAGAACGATCACCAAGTCATTGTTCTGGTCCCGCCTGACATCGAACTCGAGATACGCCGGCTGACCCGGAATCGGCTCGGGTAGCGGGACATCGGGGAAACGGGCATTGAATTCGGCCCGGATCTGATCGACATGAATCCGCCCCGATCCGAACGGACCCCTGTCCTGCGGATTGTCGGGGTTGATGTAGCCGAGGGCCCCGAACTCCCCTGAGTTGTAGAGAGTTCTTTGGGTGTCAAACAGTTGGAAGCCCTGAGATCCCTGGTTGGGCGGATAGTCGAGCTCGCTGCCGTTCTTGATCTGGTTGGTGCCCAGGAAGTTGAGAGGAAACGCCTGGCTGGACCAGTCCTGGTCGATCTTGTCGTTGGCGCTCCAGAAACTCCCGTTGGGGTACGGGTGCGGCCAGGCGGAACCCGCGCTGCAACCCGCCACAGAAGGATCATTTGAGGCGGCATCATGGCAATTGCAGTCAATAGGTGCAGCGGCCCGAATCGTGGGGCGGTTGTCCTTGAAGCTCTCGGGGCGCAACTGTACGAAAACGGTCCCGTTGGACGGAGGGTTGTAGCCGGTGAAGGTGTAGGGGCCCGCACCGCTGCCGGTCACGCTCGTAGCCGCTGAACCATTGACCGTGAGATGCCCCGCCGTCACGTTCTGCACTTCCGTTGAAAAGGTCACCTGCACCGAGTCAAGGCCGGCAATCGACGAGGCCCTTGCCGGCATCACACTGGTCACAGTGACCCAGTCGGGTCTGTTCTTCACATACGTCCAGAAATGCCCGCCGAAGTTGCCGCTGGGCCCGCCGATCGAACCGGCGTTCAGCTCGACTCGGACGACCTCGTCGTCAGGATTCCATGGTCCGGTGAAGATGTACGGCCCCGCACCGCTGCCGCTTACGCTTGTGGCCGTCCAGCTCTCGTTCTCATCGTGCACTTCGAGCAAGCCGGCGGTTACGCCTGTCACCGCCTCGGAGAACGTCACCTCGATCGAGCCAAGGCTGGTGATGTGCGACCACCCGCTCGGCATGACGCCGGCGACCGTGGGTCCGGTGGTGTTCAGTTGATAGCCCCACCAGTCACGTTTGAAAGGCCATTTGAGTTGGTGCGGTTCCGAGCACAAGGGCGGGCTCGGGGGGCTACATCCGCAGCCGTCAAATGCCTCGAGGATCATCTCCGCCTCAATTGTCTGAGCGGCTGCCGGGACGACGAAAAGTGCCACGACAGCCAAAGCCGCGATTGGAATCGGGTATCGCATGATTTGCCCTCCCTCGTACGATTGTGATGATGTGCCTATCAACACTGCCGTCGCGGAGACCCCGAACTGCATTGTCTTGCCAGTGGGCTCGCGAGGCGTATTGCGTTTGGCCCTCGGGCTGGGCTTGAATAGGGCCCTGGAGCCGCAGCCGCCGATCCACCGGGTCGCGATTAACACGTCTCCACGCGATTACAGTGTACTCGAACGCGGTCGTGGAGTCAACGTTTTGCAGCCGTTCCGCGATGCCGGCTGGTTTCAAACGCTGTGTTCGCGGTCACTCGAGACGGGACTGCTTGACGGTCGGGAAAGACCGAATCGTTGCCACGTATGTGAACCTCTCGATGGATGGCTTGTGTTGCGGGTTGTCGGAATCCGAGTCTTCCGGGCGTCAGGGCTTTTCCACGGGCCTGAGGGCCTCGATCAGCGTCACCGAGTTGGGTTCCAGCGTTCTGTCGAGTTCCAGCTTCGCGGTGGTGATCCGGCCGTGAGAGCTCTCGGTCAGTTCGGCTTTCTGGGGCCGGCCCGGATCGTTCCAGATGTTGCTGCGAGTCGCGTCGACGATCCACTCTCGCCAGGTACCGTTGTTCAATGGGTCGGGTAACGGTTCGACGCGGATTCGAACATGTCGCCGGATACCATGACGATACTGGAAGTTCACCAGAACGATGGCTAGTTTTCCTTGGGTTTCATCCCACGCGGCGACGCCGGCGACTTCTCCGTCACCGCCCGACAACTCGATCCAACGCCCGGAGAGCCGGTTGAAGATCTTGAGCACGTTGTAGGAGGCCTTGGGCACATTGTCGGCCATGAGCAGGCTGAAATCGCCGCGGAAGTTCATGTCGTTCTGTTTGACATAGAAGAAGCAAGGGTGGTCGATCCTGCCGGGGATGAACGCTCGCACGATGCAGTCGGCGCAATAGGCGGCGCCGATTTCGTGGTCCTGGGGGCGGTCGGCCCACCAGGCTTGATTCCATTCGGTGATCATGAATGACCGAACGGTCTTCTTAAGCTCGGGGAAGTCGGCGAGATACTTCCGGAAGGCGTCTGCCTGTCCGCGGATCACGTCGGCCGGGTGGAAGTACTCGTGCCAACTGACGAAATCCAAAGGGAGCCTTTCTTTCTGGCACCAGAGCATCAGGCCGCGGGCAAACCCTTTGCCGTTCGCGCAGTGCCCGAACTGTTTCGACTCGAAGGGACCGCTGGCCAGCGCCGGCCCGCCGATCGCGGCCTTGGGATCGGCGCGAAGTACCCCGCGAGCGGTGGCACGATACAGCTTGCAGTAAGCCTCGAAGCGGCGGACGGTCTCGGCCTCACCGTCCTGGCCGTCGAGGGCCTGCTTGTAGATGTCCCTAAAGGGATGGTCACCCTTGTCGTCGGGCCCGGGCTTGAGCCAGCCGCTGTTGACTTCATTCCAGACTTCCCAAAAGGGGACACGCTTACCCCGTTCGATGCATCGCTTGGCTGCCCGGTAGCAAAGGTCCTCCCACAACGAATAATCCTTCGGGGCACTCTGACGGTCGTCATTGCGAACCGCGTCGAACGGCAGCGGCATATAAGACACCGCGAAGATCGGATCGGCTTTCATCTTATCAACGATGAAGTCGACGCGGCGGTCGAAGTCGGTCCAGTCGTAGGTCAGGGCACCGTCGTCAGCGTGCCTGACGACTCCGGTCAGGATGTTGTCCATCCGAAACCACTTGAAGCCGCCCTCGCGCAGCTTGCGGGCGGTCGCGTCCTCGTAGTCCGCCAGGCCGCCGCCCTGACTCAATCCGACGATGCCGTTGGGAACGTCCCCAAGAAGACGACGCGGATTGGCGGTCAGAACCAGGCGACTCTCGACCCGCTTGGGATCCAGCAACACCCATCTGGCCTCATCGAATGTGTCGCCACCTTGGACTTTCGCATATACCTGAACGGCCAGGTGAACCGTCGTGCCCGGAACCGCTCGCTCGGAGATGACCACCAGGCCGGGGTGGTCGTTGTCGTAGCGGACCTTGAGCCGCCCGTCGACCCAGATCTCGCCGCCGTCGCCGGCGCTGATCTGCAGTCCGACAGGCAGGTCTGCCGCTGCCTTGTCATCGATGGTCTCCGGAACGGCCAGATCAGCGATCAGCCAGCGGAACTTGTCGTCATGAGGGATGGAATCGCCGGGCCGGATCGCCGGCGAGCCCGTCCCCGCGGCCGGCGGCGCGGATTCCCGCCGGTCGTGCGGGGACACGAGCTGCCATTGTGCAAGAACCGGCGAGGCCCATATCAGTAATACCACTCTTGACCATGTTCCAAGCATTTCATGCTCTCCAAACGGACCGCCCTCTTGCGGGCCACAATCCAACCACGCGGAAGCGCGCAAACCTGCCCCGGCCGCACCGATCTCTGGTCATAAGGTTCCATTAACCACCTTGGCCCAGCAACGCTGAACGGCCTTGCGGACGGTTCGCATAGATACGAGATTCCCGGAATCGAGGCAAGATGCGACGATCCTTCCCCGGTGTCGACGGGCCCGGCCACACAGGCAAAAGATAAAGTGTGTTGTCTTGGCTGGACGTAGTGAATCGAGCTAACAACGCGGAAGATCGATTGAACGCGGTCTCCGGATGCTCGCAATCCTTTGCCAACAAACATTTTGTGAACGATTTTGTCTTGACCATTCCAGACGGTGGAGTTATGATGCAACCTCGGGCTTGCGATCCTTTGCGGATGGCACGTCCCCGGGGGCAAACGAGTATGGGGGAGGACCGGTTTCGCGCTTTCACAGGAGGGTAGGGGCGAAAGACCGTATCTCACGCCTGGGTGCCCCAGGAAATCCTAAGAAAAGAGTTCGGACAAGCGCCACCAGCGGGGTGGGCTGCCGATCGGATCTGGAAACGGCGTCGTGTCTCAGACGCCTGAGTGTCTTCAAATGTGAGGAGGTATCTATGAGAAGCCTATTCATGATTGCTCTGATCCTGGCCTGTTTGGCGACCGCGACCATGGGCGCCGTCGGGGAGACCTGGATCCTCCCGATTCACCATCGTGATGGCGGCGGATGGACGGAGGTTCCGGGCGCGGGCTACGGCGGCGCAAGTGCATGGCAGGGTTCGGGAATAGACGGCGTACGCCGGGTGTATTGGGAGTTGAGTGGCATCGGCAGCATGGGGAATCCTGTGCCATCCACGACCGAGCTTTATACGATCGAGGCATTCACTCCCACGAGTTGGCCGGGCAGGATGGACTGGCAGCCCATCGAGTCGCAGATCAAGGGCGTTGACGGCGAGACATGGCCGATGGAGTCGCTCATTCCGTGGGTCGGGGCGTGGGGAACGAACCATCAGTATGTCGGCAGCAATGCGGGTGCGGCGGGCACGTGGGTATCCGCCGGGCCCGGCCCCCATTCGCCCGAAAGCGCGGACTACAATGCCGGCGCCAGCGGCATCTACATGTGGCTGGGCGGCCATGGTTCGCCCTCGTGGCTGTATGCCAAGTGGGATTTCGGCTGGTCGATCGAGCGGACATGGAGTGCCCTTCGCGTCACGCAGATCACGCCCGAGCCGGCCAGCGCACTGTTGCTGCTGCTGGGGGCTCCGATGCTTCTGGGCCGTAAGCGCAACCCGCTGTAGCCAAGCAGAGGCATCACCACGGCGGACGGGATTTTGACCAGAACAGAATGACGGCAGAGCGGGGGCATGACGGGCTCCTGCTCTGCCCTCGTCTCACATGGAGAAGGTGGGGAACACGTTGGCTGCACAAAAGGAAACGGCCATGAAGCGAGTGTTAGTCTCTTCCATCGGGACTGGTGCGCATTTTGCGCTCATGTTTCCGGATCGCAGAGCGCTCGGGTTGCGGCCCGCAAAAAGGCGGTCCGCCTTAGGATCGTTGTCTGTGATAGCTGTCTTGCTTTCGGGCTTCGCATCGGGTCCGGTATCGACGCATGTTCTGGCTCAGACACTTGTCTTTAATGATGATTTCGACGACGGTGACCCTGGTGGCGCAGTGTCGGGGACCCATTGGTCAGCGGTCCCTGGAATGATCAACGGGTACCTTCTACAGCCGCTGATCGGCAGTGACCCTGGGCATCAGAAAAACCACACGCCTTCCAACGACGGACAAATGGGAGATCCGTCGATTGGCGGAGCCGCATTTGAGGTCGATAACAATCCGTATCCCTATGCTTCGTACCACGAGTTTGAACCCCGGACAGGGAT
Source organism: Phycisphaerae bacterium (assembly GCA_035384605.1). Classification (NCBI taxonomy): domain Bacteria; kingdom Pseudomonadati; phylum Planctomycetota; class Phycisphaerae; species Phycisphaerae bacterium. Next base: position 25,426 of record DAOOIV010000056.1, on the reverse strand, counting down.
TCTGCGGCTGAGCGCCTGGGTTTGGGAAGACGCCGAGAGACCTCTGTGCACGCCGTCCACCTGGCCTGTCCGAGGGATGGTCGGGCTCACCTCTTTGCCCGGCGAGCCGGTGATCACCAGGATCGGGGACCGCGTTTATCATGAGATTTACCCGTATGAGGACTATGCCTTCATTGGCGTGGAATCACCGACGTCGAACAACCCAAGCGACCCCATTCAGAAGTTCTATCGCTGGCGAACCAAGTCTGATGGCTGGCATCTCACCGACGTACCCCGCAAAGCCGACTATGTCTGCCACGGTGCTCAAACGTGGCGTCACGTTGAAATCGTCGTATACCCCTACACTGGTAGAGTTGGTGACATCCGGTTTTTCATCGATGGGGTGCTGGTCGGCGAGGGACGCCGGCAGGGTGGCACCGATTGTCGCGGGGTGGATCTCGTTCGAATTCAGCTTGGGACGCGTTTTCCCGAGACCGCTGATGGGACGTCATACAAACCTCCATATTCGTACGAGCATTTCTGGTTTGACGACATAGCCCTCACCGTCGATACGAGCAGCCTGCCGTGTGTCAATCCACAGTTGCGGTTTGACGCCGACGGTGACGGTGACGTGGATCAGGCGGACTTCGCCGTCATGCAGGCGTGTTTCACGGGTGCCGATGGCGGCCCGTTCGACTGTTTGACCTGCCGGTGCATGAACAGCGACGGCGACACGGACGTCGACGGCGACGACATGGCCGCCTTTGAACAATGCGTGTCCGGGCCGGGTGTGGTCGCAGACCCAGCATGCGACGACGGTTTGGCCTATCCGTGATTGAGGGGCACAGAGGCTCGTAGGGGACTTGAGAGGTTTGCCGATGGGAGTAACGCAGCGACGGGTGTCCAGATGCATCACCGTGGTTGCGGTGGTTGCCGGCGCCGCTCCAGCCTGGGGCATCACATACGACCTTCCGTTCCACGAAGACTTTGAACCGACGCCGGACCATTGGAATTGGACGGCGGAGTGGATAGCCTGCGACCATCCCGGGAATCGTACGACCTGCCCCGATGACCCCGTTCTTCTGCCGTGCGACTGGACCCGCATGAATGAATTCAGCTCTTGCTGGGGGCCCTACAAGTTCGAGAGTTGGCCGGATGCAGCCAATGGCGGGATCGTATTCTCGGGTCTTCGTTCGGGCCGGCAGCCGATTGCGGACCCGTACTGGCACACCATCCTCCATCCCTTCACCCCGCCCGTTGGCGTGGGTGACTTGCGGCTTACCTTGTGGCAGTATGACCCTGCTCAGATCCTCTGCGACTGTGATCCCTGGGGGCCTCCTTCTCGCCCCAACTTCGACGTCCATGGATGGCTGGTGCTCACCGAACCATACCGCACGGAATACTACGTCCTGGGTGTGAACTCGAAACAGAGCTGGACGCATCTGGCGTGGGCCACGAAGACGGACGGATGGAACGTGACCTCGGCGGCCCGCATGCCGGGCTGGCGGAAGATGGAGATTGTGGTTCATCCGTACACCGGGGCGGTGGGCGACGTCGAGTTTCTGGTCAACGATGTGGTGATCGCCCAAGGCCGTCGCGATTCGGGTTCCGGTAGCGGCATCGACGTCAGTTGGCTGGAATTGGGCGGCGACCCGGCCCTGCTGACCGAGAGCCACCTGACCAATACTTTTGAGGAGTTCTGGTACGACGAGGTCGCGTTGACCTTCACCCCGGATCCCTGTTCCGAGGTGGTAATGGATGCGGATGAGGATGGGGACGTGGACCAGGCGGACTTCGGCGTCTTCCAGACGTGTTACACCGGAAGCGGCAATGTGGGTCTGTTTGATGAACTTGCATGCCATTGCATGGACGCCGACGCGGACAAGGACGTGGATGGTGACGACCTCGTGGTTTTCGAGCAATGCGCCTCGGGGCCGGGGATACCAGCGGACCCGGCGTGTGACGGCTCCTAGCAAGGACGATGCAAGAGAGGAGTATAGTGACCCGGGCTGAGAAGGCGGTCCTGTTTGTGATAGGCATGACTCCGTCGGGCCGGGCTGCGGAGGTCTTCACGGACGATTTCAAAGACAGTGCCTCGGATCTTGCGGTTACGGCCGATGCGATCCGTGACGGCTGAGCATCGCCGGTGCTCGGGGTTCTGCCGAACCGGCGTGAGGCGACCGCAACCAAGCCGCACTGCGATCCAGAAACGTGCGCCGAAATGCGCCCGGTTGCGACCGTAGAGATTCGTGTGGTGGAGTCACGGAGCAAGTGTCACAGTGACCCTTTTGTGTGAATGAATCAGCGAACCGGCGCAGATACCGGGAAGGAGGTTTTCATGCATACATCGTGTCGAATCAAGAACGGGTTTTGCGGCATCCTGGTCATTGCGGTGTTCTTGGGATGGACTCTTGCGGCCCGAGCACAGTTCACCGCTTACAACGACTTTGTGCCGGATTACGTTGCCGGCGCCACCAACGTGACGCAGAATCAGAACGCCGGCACGTATGCGCTGAAGGATTATGCCACGGGTGCGACCGTCACGCCGACCATGACCATAACCCGGTCCGGTCTCTCGACAGATGGCACTGGTCCGAGCGCTGAAATCAGCGGCGGGGACGCCTTAACGATTTTCGGCGGCAAGGTGGCCGGTCGGGGCAAGGTGATGGCGCCCTCGACCGGGTGGTATTTCACCATGGAATTCAGCGGCCTGGACGTCAACAAAACTTATACCGTCGCGACCTTCACCGACCGTGGCGAACCAAGTTACGACAATAAGCGGTGGGCCAACATCTCGCTGGTCAACGCTGATTCAACTATTGCCACCTATGCATGCAGCGTCGGCGTTGGCAATTACCAGGTCAGTCCTACCTCGGTCAGCCAGGACAGCGGTTACAACACGGTCGAAGGGTTCGTGGCCATGTGGACGGGTATTGCGCCGGGCCCGGACGGCAAGTTCAGCGTTCACTTCCGCGCCGCCACCCCCGCCGAAGTTCCCGAGGCGTACCGGGCAGGCATGAAAGCGGACAGCGGTTACGGCCCGGCCGGGCTCATGCTTGTGGAGGAAGGTCCGCCTAATGCCGTCAACATCTCACCTGGCGTGATCAACACTGTGGTCGGTGGCGCGACCGTAAGCGGGACGGTGAAGATCCCGGCGGACAGCAACGCTGATGCGCCGGTCCAAGTTACCCTTACCAGTGACAACCCGGCCGTGGCCGACCTGGTGGGTGCGACCGGCGGCGTCTTGGTGCTGACCTTTCCGCAGGGCGGGACTACCGAGCAAGGTATCCAGATCGACATCGGCCAGGCCGGCACCGCCACCATTTCAAGCAACAACGACGCCGAACTCGTGGACGACACGTTGCCGGTTACTGTGGAGACCGGTGCCGTGACGCTGGCGCCGGCGTCTCTGACCGGTACCCCAGGCACAACTCGCCCCGTTACGGTGTCCATCAGCCCGGGCACCAACGATACTCGGACCGTAGAAGTCACGCTGACCAGCGACAACCCGGCGGTCGCGGATTTCACCGGCGGCAGCGGCGGCGTTCTCGTGCTGAGTTTTCCTCAGGGCGGTGCCACTCAACAAACCGCTAACGTTCGGCTTGGTGTCCTGGGCGAGGCGACGATCACCTCGACGAACGACGGCGGCCTCACCGACCCCGACGGCGTCTCGGTGAGCGTTAGCCGGTTGCGCAGTTGGGTGCTCCGCATTCGCGAGCTTCAGGGAAGCGGCTGGCATATGGTTCCAACCGGTGGGTACGATGACGGAATCCATCTTGGGAGTTACCCATTGGACGGCCGCTACTACTGGCGGGAATACAACGCCGATGAGACTTGGCCTCGAGCGTATTGGCGAGTTGAGCGGTCGGACGTTCCCGGGGGCACGCCTCCTGACCTGGATGCGGATATTCCCTCGCAGCCTCGTCTCTACACGGTCGAGGCCTGGGTTCCCTACCTTGGGGAGGGGGACCCGAGATCATGGAAGCAGATCGATGTTTACATTAACGGCGTGGATACGCCCTCTGACTGGAACGCGGCCATGGTGCCCTGGAGCCAGCCGGCCAGGACTGAGTGGATCGCTCGCATGCCGCTGCCGGCAGATGAGTTTGAGGGCCGCTGGGTGCAGGCCGGCCCGGGGCCACATTCTCCGGATGGTCCCGGGTGCGATGCCGGCGCCGCGGGGCCGTATCTCTGGCTCAAGAAGGGCAGCGATCTGTATATGGACTTCAGCTGGAGTGGGCTGAAATACGGCGTATCGGCTCTGCGGATCACGGAGGCTTTTCCCGTCGAACGGACGTGCGATCCGCCGGTCTCAGAGGGACCGGTTGACCTGCGCTGTGTCGGCAACTCCGATCCGTTGTATACCATCGGCGAAGGTTTTGGGCGGGGTTATGAGGCAAACATCGATGGAAACACGCTGGCCGTGGAAAACTACCGATGGCCCTGCATCTCGGTGGGCAGCCAGTTCGACTCGAACGTCCTTCCTCTTTCACCGGGGTTGCCGTATGACGTGACGCATCCGGAGTACGCAATCTACACCGCCCAATTACCAACGGGCGAGGTTTCGTTCAAGCTTCGCTATGACGGCTTCAATACAATGAAGTGGCGAACTGATGCAGTTGGCGCCTTCAGCAAGTACAACGTGTTCACCCTCAATGAGGTACCCAATCGTGAGTTTATCTCGGGACGGTTCAGCCGGCTCTATGTTCTGACAACCAAGGGCGGTGGCAGCTCCGGGAAACTGCGGGTTGAAATGGTTTACAGCGATGGGCCTTCCGTAGTTACTGAGGCTAATCTGTACGACTGGTTTAACCAGGATGGTGACGCCGGTTCCCTGGCGGTCGGCGTCGATGGGCGCCTGCGCAGCGAGAGCACGGACGTCATCGGCTTTGAGCGGCTGAATTCGGACGGGCTGGCCCCCGGCGGATGGGGACCCGCAAACAACGGCGGCGATCACGGCGGCGCGTTTCTCTTCGTTCATCCGATGGATGTCGATCGGTCTCGGATGCTGACCCAGATCAGGATTGGCCTGGGCGACGTCGAAAACTTCGGCGGTGAACTGGTCGTGATGGGCATCACGCTGGAGGTGGGGTGCGGCGACCCCGTATTCGACGTGGCCGGGGACTCCGGTCTCGAATTGGTGGGTGACGGCGACGTTGACCAGCAGGATTTCGCATTCTTCCAGAGCTGCTACACGGGTGTGGGTGACCCAGGCGGCCTGTTCGATCGCCCCCGATGCGGTTGCCTCGACTGGGACGGTGACGGGGACATTGACGGGGACGACTTTGCGAGGTTGGAGCAATGTGCCTCCGGTCCGGGCGTCCCAGCCGAGCCGCAGTGTGACGACTGAGGCCGATCTTGCGCTTGCCGCCGAGTGGGGCAGATGCCTCCCGGCGCATCGTAAGAGCCACGACGGTGAAATCAACAAGATATCGGCGCAGTCCTTGAGGCAGCATCAGGGCAGGGATACAATACAGGGGTGGTAGCATTGCTACGACCCGTCCCCTGTGCCGTCGGGAGCAGACACATGAAAAGCCCTTTGCGAACCGGATTTACGTTGATCGAGGTCCTGGTCGTTGTCGCGATCATCGCTCTTCTCATTGCCATTCTACTGCCCTCGTTGTCAAGAGCCCGCAAGGAGGTCCAGGCCGCCGTGTGCGCCAGCAACATGCGCCAGGGCATTCAGGGCGTCGTGTTGCGGCAGGCCGAGACGCAGATGCGCAAAGAGTACTGGAGCACGAATTTCGGCTGGGCCGTGCACTCGCTCAAGCAGAACAAAGGGCAAACGGAGTTGTTCACCTGCCCATCTGACCCCAAGCCGCGTCCCATACCCGCAGTGCAGGACAGGCTGTACAGCGATGCGGCGGGGACGGACTACCGTGGCGTCACTACCGGCGATGCCATCTTCTGTCGTCTGGCTCGCAATGGCAGCACCTGGACGACGGACATAGAAGACCAAGTGGATGAAACGCTCTTCGGCGGCGATGCTTACTCGGACAACGACGGGGACTTTCTGATACAATACACGGTTGCGAGTCGCGAGACTTTTGCTCCGGCCAAGATGTGGAAGCCCGGCTCCACCGCGTGGCGTCATGATGTCATGACCTACAAGGGTGAGATCATCGCCCAGAACGTGTCGTCCAGCGGGGTGATCAAGACCGTGCCCATTCTTTGGATGAGCTTTTCGGCGAATGCCAGCGCGGGCTTCAAAAATGCCAGGGGTACCCCCGTCCTCATAGTCGAAGGGGCGAAATTCGGCATCTTCGCCGAGGCCTTGGGTTCCAACTACCCATCCGACAACCTCGCGAGGGCCCTGCGGTTCCGACACGGCGGCCTTGTCAAGAGGGAGGGCATCGAAGGCGCGGAATGGATTGGCAACTATACGGGCGGTGCCTGGCCGGCTGCGCCGCCGCAGACCGGATCGCTTGGCAACTCCCGGGACTTGGACTATCAACCGCGGGAGAGAATGAACGCCGGTTTTCTGGACGCCCATGTCGAGCGAATGGGTTGGTGGGAAATGTTCAGGATGCACCCGACCGTACCGACCAACAAGCCCTCGCCTGTGATCCCGCTGTGGTTTGGCAGCCGGAAAGGCGATATCAGCTTTGATTGACCTGTTGCCGCCGCTTGATCGGGCTGAGAGCGGCGCGGGTCCGGGAGTGGGGGGGACGTGGATGCGCTCGGGAACAAGTTGGTGAGGCGATTGGTCGCCATGCTGCCCGGACTGGTCGGGGTTGTGGTCTCGGCCGCACCGGCCGAAGCGGAGGAGTTGGCCCCGGGCGTCACCTACACGGTCTACAACGTTGCCGGTCCCAACATGGTCCACGTTGTGGCGGCGGAGCGGCTCCACTCAGAATACAAGCTCAAGGTGGGCTGGGCCCAGGGTAAGCGCAACTACACTGCTCGTGAGGGGACGAGCACGATTGCCGGTCGCTACGACAACCCCCCGGAACACGACGTACTATCGGCGGTCAACGGCTCGTATTTCGACGGCGTTAACCTTCCCCGATTGATCGGCATCGGCCAGTCCGACGGCCAGATGCTGGATACCCCGGCGTTCAACAGCTCGTACCAGTATCACACCGTCATGGTCGGCCCGTCGCGGCGGCCGGTGGTTCGCACGAATTTCAACCACGTGCTCGGCACTCTCACCTTCGCCGACGGCCACTCGATGCCGCTGAATCAGTACAATTTCTACATGAACGGGCCGCTGGTCCCGATCAACGGCGTGGCGGCGTTCACGCCCCACTTTGACAGCTCAACGCGCAGCAGTTTCATCACTCCCTCCATGGCGGTGGAAGTCGTCCTGAACGACGTCAGCTATCCCATGCGCAGCCACAAGGAGGTGTCGGGAATCATCAGCGCGGTGCACACGCCCACGGAAGGGAATGCCGCCATTCCGGTCGGGGGCATGGTCCTGTCCGCGTGGGGCAGCACCAAGAGCGAGATTGTCAGCCACGCCCACGTCGGCGACCGTCTTCGGATGCGGTTCGCGACCGATGCGGAGGAGTTCAACGACTCGGACAACGCTTTAACGGGCATCGGGTGGGTCATTCGCAATGGCGCTGCTTACACGCCCGGATGGGCGAATCTGGAATCGGGCGCGGCGCCTTACGGCCGAAACCCGCGGACGGTCTTGGCCTGGAATGATAGTTACTGGTTCCAGGTGGTGTGCGACGGCCGGTCGGCCGCAAGCGTCGGCATGACCTTTCAGGAAATGGCCAGTTTTCTGGTCGGTACGCTCGGGGCGACGGAAGCAGTCAACTACGACGGCGGCGGCTCATCGACCATGGTTGTCAACGGGGCGATCCGAAACGTCCCCTCGGACGGCAGCGAGCGCCCCGTTGCCAACGCGATCATGTTGGTCAAACAGAGCACCGCGAGCGTGTTTCCTTTTACGGACTCATTCGGACCCGCCGGGCGTCTGGCCGGATGGGATGACAAGTTCTGTTATGCAGACGTTGTGTCTTTCTCGCCGACGTCACCCGGTGGTGATGGATACGTGCTGAAGGTCATGAACAGGTACGGCGGGGCCGATTCCGTCCGGCGGGGTGACTTCGGCGACACCGACTACACGGTGGAGGCCGATGTCTACTGCGAATACCGCCCGGAGGCGGCGGCCGACGGGTACGAGCTGAGCGGCATCATTGCCCGGGACAGCGGCACCGGCGCGATGGGACTGTCCAGCTTCGGGAAGGGCAACTGCTATGCCCTTCTGTATGCCTCAGATACCGGCTTGATCAAGGCAGGCAAGTACGTAAACGGCATGTGGACCGACTTTGCGGCCGATGTGCCCGGGACGCCGCTGACCGGTTGGCATCGGTTCCGAATCGACGCCTACGGCGATCGTATCCGCTATCGGCTGGATGACACCGCCATCTGCACCGTGCGCGACAGTTCACATCCCCGCGGTTATTACGGCGTCGGCTACCATGAGATGTTCAATACCGACGCCAACATGCGAGGCGCCCGAGTCGACAATTTCATCGCTCATGTGGTTCCCGGCGCGATTCTGGTCGTTGATTACGACGACGACACGGATGTGGATCAGGTGGATTTCGCGCACCTGCAATTGTGTCTCAGCGGCTCACAAGTCGCCCAGATTTTGCCCGACTGTCAGGATGCCCGTCTCGATAACGACAGCGACGTGGACGCCGACGATATGGCGATTTTCATCGGGTGCCTATCGGGTTCGGGTATTCCCGCCGAGCCCGACTGCATGTCGAACCCATAGGTCAGCTCGTTGAGCGATTCGGTATGATTTTCGGGGTGGTACACGCGCGACGGCTGACGCCGTATCGCACCATTGCGGGTGGAGGCGAATCGTTTCGTCGGTCACGGAGGCAACCAGGATCACGGAGTGGTATGCAATCGGTTGCGAATCATGGATCGAATTGACGCGCCTGCTCAAACCCGCTGTGGTTCACCGGCAGTTGCCGTGACCGGTCCGCTCAGGTTGCTCGGACAACTGTCGCCCGCATGAACAATCGGCGGGAGGCAGACGTTCTCGAAGAACGATTCTCCACTGTCTCGTAGTTCCGCCATTCGGCGGACTGCCAGATCGCCTGCCCTGAACCACGAAACGTCTATCGACGTGATGATCGGAAACCCGCGGGCTCGCCACAAGGCGGCATCGGTGCCGACGACGCAGACGTCCTCAGGGACTCTCAGCCCCCCGGCCGTGCAGGCATAAAGCGCTCGCACCGCTGAGAGAGCCGACGGTGCGTAGACCCCGTCGATCTTCATATCCTTGAGCCTCGCGGCCAGCCAACCGGGCACGTCAGCTTCCGCAAGGTGGGCCGGAACAACCAGCTCCTCCAGCGATGATCCCGCTTGTTCAGCGGACCGCCGAAGACCTGCCAGCCGGATGCGTAACGCCTCCCAAACATCTGCCTGCAACAGAAACAGCCAGCGGCGCCGCCCCGCCTCGTGGAGCAAACGGCCTGCCAGTTCGCCCGTGGCGGCGTTGTCCAAGTCAATGACGTTCGTGGGGTACAGGTCGGGACGCTCCGGGAATACCGTCACGATCGGCATGCCTTGTTGAATGTGACGGCTCAACGGCTCGTGCAAAACCGCGACCGGAGACCGGATCACGGCGCCGAAAACGCCGCCCTCCAGCACCTCGGTCAAAGCAAGAAGCGAATCTTCTGTTTTGGGCAGATCTTGCGTGGCGACAACAGGATACAATCGGAGAGCCCGTGAGGCCTCGAGCGCTCCGGCCAGAAACATGCCTTCAAAAGCCTGATGATGCCATGAAACCGAATCGGGGTCGACTTGGCCGGGGCCTCGGAGAACCAGGGCGAAAAACGACGGACGGGGGCTTCGGAGACTGAGCGCCAGCAAGTTGGCCCGGTATCCAAGGGTTTCGGCGGCTTTTCGCACACGATCGACCGTTTCCGGGCGAAAACGGTCAATCATGTCCCGCCGGTTGGCCAAGATCAGCGAGACCGTGGTGCGCGAGACACCAGCCATCTCGGCGATGGCGCGGATTGTAGGTCGACACGGTCCTTTCTTGGCGAACGGTAGCATGGGATCGGCTCTCCACCTGCCAACAATATAGCCAAAGCCCGTTCGGAGGGCAAACGATTTACCGCCCTAGTTGACGGCGTTTCATGTTGGCGAGCTTTGTCAGGTTGGCGCACGGGAGCTATGGGTAACTCATCAACCTCATCGCCGGCGCGCGGGCGGCGCCCGTCCCGCCGGTCTGTTTCTGTTTCAGATCCGGGTTTCCGGCTGACAGACCCCCGCCTCTTGCCGCACAGAGGGCCAACCCCGACCGGGTAAGCCGCCACCTTTGCGTAAAGTCCGAGAAGAAGCGGACCTGTTGGTCCGGCCGGCCCTGTTGACCGCTTGATGCGGGCACGCTACCATGAAATACCCCAAGGCGGGGCGGGGCCTAGCGTGCCCGAAGGCCGCAAAGCGAGCCCGTCGGCCCTCGGGGAACAGTCTTTCGGGTAGGTAGCTCAGCTGGTAGAGCAACGGACTGAAAATCCGTGTGTCGCCGGTTCAACTCCGGCCCTACCCAGTTCCGCTTGTGTCCCCGTTGTTGGACAGGTCATTTTGTTGCCCGGCCGTATCTCGCGCCGCGGCCGTGTCTTTTCTTCCAGCCAACAGCCAGCCGAAGCTGAAGGCCACCAGCGAGCCGATGGCGATGAACCACGGCCAGGCCAAGGTGGTGCGTGTCATCTTGCCCGTCGCGGCGTCCACCGTCTCGAAGTAGCCGAAGTAGCTGATCACCATCATGATCGCGGTGCCGACGGCCAGGATGACGGTCTGCACAGCCGGAGAGAGTACCGGTTCGGGTGCTTGCTTGCCGGCCGGCATGTCTTTTCTTCTTCCATAGATGTGAAACAGCCAAGTGGCTAGAAGGATGACCGTTCCTGCCCAGCAAATTGCGTGTGCCCACGGCTGGTGCCAGGCCACCGCCAGTACGGTAAGCACCGACAGCGGGGCCGACCAGATGAAGCCGCGGGCGTCGACATTGATCCTGAGGAATGCCAACATGAACCCGGCAAGCAACGCCCCGCCCGCATAGCCGGCCATGGCCAGGGCAAGATCCAGGATTTGTTTATAGTGCTGGGCGGCGGCATGGGCGAGCTGGGCGGTCAGGCAAAGGATTGCGCCCCAGATCAATACCAACAGCCTGGAGAGCAGCACCAGCCGCGGATTCTGCATGGCCTGTTCATCGCCGACGGGCGAACCCTTGCGAGTACTGCGTCGCCGATACCAGGGCAGGTAGAAGGCTGAGAGGGTGGTCTGGCTGAATGAGGCAACGACGGAGATAAGAGTGGAAATCGCGGCCGCGAAGATGGCGGCGATGATCAGGCCGGTGATGCCGGGCCGAAGTTCCTGAATGATGAAGACGGGGAAGACGTAGTTGATGTCTTTTCGGACGAGGTCGAGTGCTTCCCCGGAAAGTGGGTTCTTCTGGTAAAACGCATATAAGCCGACGCCGACCATGAGCATGACGATGGCAATGATCTGGCCCAGGTTGCTGCCGATCACCGCCCACCGTGCCGGCCGGGGTCCCTTGCAGCAGAACATGCGCTGCGCCATGATCTGGTCCGTGCCGAACGCGAACAGGCCGTGCCAGGTGTAGCCGATGAGGGCGGCCCAGAAAGTGTAGGGCTTGATCAGGCTGAGATCGAAATCGAAGACGGTGAATTTGCCCCAGCGACCGGCTTGTTTTGCATTCCATCCGATGCTGATCAATTCGGACCAGCCGCCGGGAAGTCTGACGACGGCTGCACCCAACGCGACGAAAGCTCCGACCACAAACACCAGAAAGAGAATGACGTCCGTCCAGATGACCGTGGTGATGCCGCCGATCCAGCACCAGACCACTGAGATGATCCCGAAGGTGTAGATCGACCAGGTCAGCGTGCTGATGCCCGTTGCGTCCGCCAGCGGGCCGTAAAGGCTCTTACCCGCGATGATGTCCAGGATCATGGCGGTCAGGTAGACGCGGGCGCCCTGGGCCAGCGAGCCGCCGAGGATGAAGAGGCAGGTGGTGACGGTACGGGCCTCTTCACCCAGCCGGTTGGCCATGTAGTCGTAGGGGCTGTAGATCTCGCGCTCGTAATAGGCGGGCACAAACACATAGGCAACGATGAGGCGGGCCAGCACCAGCCCGATCAGTTGAAGTTGAAGGTAAGTGAAGTTGCCTTGGGAGGCGAACACGATGGCCGGTACGCCCACGAAGGTCACAGCGCTGATCTCAGTGGCGATGTTCGAGCCGCAGACGGCATACCAAGGCAGCTTGCGCCCGCCGAGAAAAAAATCGCGGATGGTAGCCTGCTTGCCGGCCATCAGGCTGCCGATGGCCGTGGTCAGGGCGAGATAACCGATCACCACGAGCCAATCCAGACCGGTGAATTGGGCGCTGAGCGACCCGGATTGTGATGCAAACATCCCCTGGAGCATCTCATCGTTCCTGAAACGGGCGGTTTGCGCTCCCAAAAAGAAGGCGAAGTCGGGACTATAGCGGGCGTCCGCTCGCAGGACAACCAACCGGGAAATGGGTTCCGTGGTCGGGGAATTGGGCCGGCTTATGTCCAGCTCAGAACAGGCGTGGCAGGCTTGGCGAGCCGGTCTCCAGTCATCAACTCACCCTGTGAATACCTCACTTGGCACTCGTAGCGTTCGCGGCAGGCGGGCGGCGCAGCAAGAAGTCCCATAAAGAACGTCGCCGAGAGTCCTGTGTGGGATCTTGCGCGCAGATGCCGTAGATGGCATGACTTGCGTGCGCCTCATGGTGTTTCCGGCGGTGCGCGCGACCGGAAGCGGAGCACTCGCCGTTGACTGGATGCGGTGGGTCGTTAGAATGCCGGAATCACCGGCTGTGCGGGTTTCTCACAGCCTTCCGCCAACGCGGTTTCATACCGCGTAACAGGCACCGACCGGATGTTCGGCAAGTCCGTGGCACGGATGTCACCTGGTGATGAGTCCTGGGCAGTGCTGCTGGCCGCAAGGCCGCGGATGAGACGAAGTCGTCGAGATTCACGACGGTCTTTTGTACGGCGTGAGGTGCAGGAACATGTCGGCAGAACTCCTCTGGGAAGCGTTGCGATTCAGAACTCAGAAACAAGAGGGAGGCGCGGCTCGGATTGAGCCGACGCAGATCTATGCTCGCGAGCCCAAGCAGAAGCAATGTGCGGCCACGACCCGTTCGGGAAGACGTTGCAGGGGCAGGGCTCGCCCGGGCCAGGACTTCTGTCCGTTCCATGACCCGAACTTGACGGCCGAGCAGCGCCGCGAAATCGCCTCCCGGGGCGGCAGGAGCCATCGACGGCTGAGCCATCTGCCCGACGGCTATCTTCGCAAGCTCACGACGCCGGCCGCGGTCGGTGAGGCGATGGATCGGCTGTATCGTGAAGTCCGCCTGGGAATCGTGGATCCCGCAATGGGCAGGACCTTGATGGATATCCTCACCCGCCTCCACGATCGACTGAGCCGTCAGGGGGCGTCCGGACCACAGGTCGCACGGAAGGCGCCGACCGTCGTTCAGCCGACCAAGGCGGAGAGAGTCCGTCCGAAACTCGATCACGCACTGTCGCAGGCTGAGATGGCAGCGTGGAGGCGGGTCGGCATCATGCCGCAAGGCATTTCGTCTGATGACGAGTCGCCCAGTCACCTGGTGCACCCGGTATTGAGCGCACCGCCCGAGCCGCGAAGCGAAACCGTCAAGCCGCTCGTTCAGATCGTTCGTGCCAACGCGTCATAAAGCGTCCGGCGGGTGCTTCGCGGCGGGGCAGGGCGGCGGCATGCCTTCCCTTCATGCCGGCACCACCTGAGGAGTCTTGCTGATCCGCCGTGTGTCGCCGACTGCCTGCCCGTCGGTGCGAAAGCAGCACCCACCCGCAGTTATGGCCAGGTTCTCAACGCGCTGTGTAGGGGGCTCAGGCGCGCAGATTCCGTCGGACGACGTGGGCAAGGCGATCGTCGGCCGGCCGCTGTTCCAGGACGGCGGCAGCGTTTTCGAGGAGGACCTTCGATTGCTTCCTTTGGCCGCGAGCGCAAAGAATGACGCCCAGGTTGTTAAGAATTGCTGCCCGATGCGGGTGGTTCGGCGGCAGAGCGGATTCCGCAACCGAAAGAGCTTGGTAGCACAGCGACTCCGCTTCCGGCAGCCGATTGGACAGGCGGCAGGTCTCGGCGAGATTGGCTAGAATCAGGCCGACATCCGGATGGTTGGTCGGCGATTTGTCACGGCAGATCGACAGGGCCCGCCGGAGAAGACTCTCGGCATCGGTCAGCCGTCGCAGTGACAAACACAGCACCGCCAGATTGTTGAGCGTGGCTGCAAGCGACGGATGCTGCGGGCCCAACGTGCGCTCCTCGATGGCCAGGGCCTGACGGTAGAGAAGCTCGGCTTCTGCCAACCGTCCCTGGGTCTTGTTCAGCAGCGCAAGGTTGTTGAGAATGGCGGCAACAGCAAAGTGCTCATGGCCGAGCAGTTCGCGGGTCATGGCTAACGCCTGCTCGCACAGGTTCCGTGCCTTGTCATACTCGCCGAGTTCGCGGTGGATGTCTCCGAGCGCACTGAGGCATGCCGCCACTTCGGGATGCCTCCAGCCGAAGGCTTCCTGACGGATGGCCAGCGCCTGGCGGACGTACTCGGCGGCGTCCGGGTGATGACCTTCTGCCTTCATGACCGCCGCAAGGCCGCAAAGGGTGGCAGCGACATCGGGATGGCCGCAACCAAGACCGCCGCGCAACAGGGTCAAGGCTCGCTCAAATGCCAGTGCGGCCTCAGCCAGTCGTCCGGTCTCCAGAAACAGGGTGCCGAGGTTGTGCAGGCTGACGCCGACATGGGGGTGAGACGGCCCGAGAACGCGGCCTCTTAATGCCAGCGATTCCTGGCAGAGCGACAAGGCCTGCGCCCAGTCGCCGCAGGCACGGCAAGCTTCGGCCCAGTCGTTGAGGCTCACCGCCAGGCGCGGGTCATCAGAACCGAAGCCGCGGGCCAACTGGGCGGCGGCCCGGAAGGCGTCGACGGCCAAGCGGAATTCACCACTCTCGTAGTGTCGGGTGCCGGCCCGCATCATCGCCGGCCAACGCTGATCGTCGGGCAGGGAGGCATCGACAATGCCAGTTGCCGGCCGCATCTTGGTGGGGGGAGATGGCTCGTCGGCAGGAAGGAGAACCGAGCTCTGATGCCCGTTGTCTTGCGCGCGCCTCCAGGCCGGAAGCCGCTCCTTCATCAGCGTCCATACGGCCTTGGCATTCATGTCGCTAGGTCCTCTCGTCTGCCCGCCCCACAGCGGGCAGAACAAGGGTACCACTTTGCTGTGGTCTTGGCTTTGGCCAGTATCCCGCATCTGGTCACAGGGATTCAATCCGTGAGGCAGGCGCGATGGGCGGTCGGCGGCGCTCCGGATGTAAAACGTTGTGGGGTAAAATGTTACGGACTCATGTTGGCCGCGAAGGTTGGCGCATTGCCCCAGGACCTGGCGGCGGGCCCGTGACAGCAGCGGCGGCACTTCTGGCGGCTGACCCGGTTGTCGCGAACGCAAGCCGAAAACAGATCGCTTCAGCGGTCTTTCCCGAAGGGCAGACAGGCCGGTCGTTTGACGACTGGTTCACGGTCGGCCAATTCCTCCTTCACTGTGTTACCCCATCAAGCCCGTCTTAAATGAACGGGCCTGTCCTTGTCAGGTAAGCCCGTTGAAACGGGCTGAGACCATAGGAAGAAGAACCGCGGGCGACCGCCAACTGGCCATATCACGGCCGGCCTATCAGCCCGCCTTTGGCGGGAAGACCCCCTGAAGAGGTTGATCGCCCAACCTGGACCGGTCGGCATGCCCGCCCAGACTGTTACGCACCCCCGGGCGGCGCCGGAAGCCGCATCGCGTTGGGGCCCCCAGGCCTGTTGCTGTACAATAACGGGTTCGGCAGGGGTGGGCCAAGGGAGAAGATGTATGGGCAGTCCATTCTGTACGATTCCCGAAGCGATGGACGAACTCAAAGCAGGCCGGTTTGTCGTGTTGGTCGACGACGAGCGGCGCGAGAATGAGGGTGATCTGATCTGCGCGGCCGAGCTGATCACCCCCGAGATGGTCAATTTCATGCTGAAGGAGGCTCGTGGCGTCCTCTGTGTGGCTCTGCCTCGTGACCTCTGCCGGGAATTGGACCTTCAGCCCCAGACCACGGAAAACACGGCGACCTTGGGCACGGCGTTCACCGTGACCATTGACGCCCACCCGCGATTCGGTGTCACCACCGGTGTCTCCGCCGCTGACCGGGCAAGGACCATTCGTCGGCTGACCGAACCGGACGTGACTGAGGACGATTTCTGCCGGCCGGGTCACGTTAATCCGCTCATGGCCCGGGAAGGGGGGGTGTTAGTCCGGGCCGGGCAGACCGAGGGCACCGTGGACCTTCTGCGCCTCGCGGGTATGTGCCCGGTCGGAGCGTTGATCGAAGTCATGAACGACGACGGTACGATGGCCCGTGTGCCCGATCTGGTGCGGTTCTGTGAGCGGCACAAGCTCAAGATGTGCACGATTGCCGATCTGATCGAGTACCGGCATCAGCGGGAGATGCTGGTTGAGCGAGTCGAGACGATTCATTTCCCGACGCCCTACGGCCGGTTCACGCTCCACGCGTACAGGTCGCTGGTAGATATCGAGCCGCACCTGGCGCTGTGCTGCGGAGGCGTGGGGGAACGTGATGCCACCGGCCGACCCGTGTTGCATGAGGAGCCGGTGCTGGTCCGCGTCCACTCGGAATGCCTGACGGGCGATGTCTTTCATTCCTGGCGATGCGATTGCGGCGATCAACTCCACCAGTCCATGCGCATGATCCAGGAGCAAGGCAAGGGGGCGATCGTCTATCTGCGACAGGAGGGCCGCGGCATCGGCCTGCACAACAAGCTCAAGGCCTACCGCCTCCAGGAGCAGGGACTGGACACGGTCGAGGCCAACGAGCACTTGGGCTTCCCGGCCGACAAACGAGACTACGGCATCGGGGCCCAGATTCTCCGCGACCTGGGCCTCCGGCGGCTGCGAATCATGACCAACAACCCCAAGAAGATCAGCCGCCTGGAGCTTTACGGCATCGAAATCGTCGAACAGGTGCCCATTATCATTCCGCCTAACGAGGTCAACCGGGCTTACCTGCGGACCAAGAAGGAGAAGATGGGGCACCTGTTGGAGTAGGGGATTGGTCTGTTGGTTCGTTGGTCTGTTAGTCGGTTGGTCCCTTGGAACAAATGTCGCCTGCTTGCCTGCCGTTGCCGCTCTTTTCGCAAGAGCGTTACCAAGTGCGCAGACGCAGACTCCTGAATCGGTAGTGTTGAGTTACGTTCTCTGCACGCCGCCGGAGGGCAGCAGCTACGAGAACTCGATCTACGCGACGGCCGATGTGCAGAGCTTCAAGTGCGAGGTCACCTTCACGGCCGACACGTTCGCCCGCTCCTTTGTCCGTGTCGATGACGTATTCTATGTCGGACTGGGGTGTGAACGTCCCGGTGAGAACGGGCCGAAGCCCTCAACTTCCACCGGCGATATCCTGCGGGTGGTGTTGAACAGGTGGAGTTCCGGGTTGCAGTCAGACGACGGCGAGTCCATACTGATCGTAGAGTTTTGGTGACCGAGAGTGTGTGCGAAAACCGACGGGGCCGGTCGTTGGGGCAGTGTCGAGCCTACCTCGCTCTGGTCCGCTGTGACGACCGACACCTGCCATATTCCGTCGCCAGGACCGGCAGGTCTCCGCCACCTTCGGTGGCTCCGACCATGCCCTACGGTCTTCACACGCATTCTGAGAACTGATCGCGGAGAGCTCGCTAGCTGAATGCTCACTCGTGAAATCGCCAGAATCCTGGACGCTAACCTCAACCGGACCCGCGAGGCGCTGCGGGTGATGGAAGACTACGTTCGCTTCGTGCTGGACGATCCGGCAGGCTGTGCGGTGCTCAAGCAGTTGCGTCACGATCTTCGTGAATGCGTCAGGCACGTTTCTCTGGAAGACCTGCTGGGTGCGCGAGACACGCCGGGAGACGTCGGGACCGGCATCTCCACGGAGTCTGAACGGCATCGGACGGATGCCCGCGATGCCTGCGTCGCCTCGGCTAAGCGGTTGTCCGAGGCCCTGCGGACCATTGAGGAGTATGCCAAGACGTTTGACGTCGGCCTGTCGGCGGCGATGGAATCGCTGCGCTACCGTGCGTACGAAGTCGAGCAGCGGGTGATCATGCGCGGGCCACGTTCCGCACGGTTCGCCAGGGTGCGGCTCTACGTGCTGGTGACCGCGTCGATGTGCCGTCGCGATTGGCTGGAAACGGCCGCCGAGGCGATTGCCGGCGGGGCCGATTGCATCCAGCTTCGCGAGAAGGGCATGGACGACGGCGAGTTGCTGGTCCGGGCCCGCCGGTTGTCGGCTCTTTGCCGCGAACGGGCAGTGGTATTCATTGTCAATGACCGGCCGGACATCGCGGTCCTCAGCGACGCCGACGGCGTCCACCTTGGCCAGACGGACATGCCTGTTGCCGACGCTCGGCGTATCCTGGGGCCTGATCGGCTCATCGGTCTGAGCACGCACACGCCCGAACAATTCAGGGCGGCGCTTCGCCTGACTCCGGACTACATTGCCGTCGGGCCGATGTTCGCCTCCGCCACCAAACCGCAGGAGCACGTGCCCGGCCCCTCCCTGCTGGCCTTGGCCGAATCCGAGACGTCAATTCCGGTCGTACCCGTAGGTGGCATCACCGTCGATAACATGGGTATACTGAGGCAAGCCGGGGCCAGACGGTTGTGCGTATGTTCCACCGTCATCAGTTCGGACGATCCGCGGACGGTCGCCCGCGCGCTTCTCGGCTGAGCAGGGGGTCTCATTGGGCTTTACCTGGGACGAACTTGACCAGCTCGCGCCAAAGGATAAATGGCGACTTCCCCTGCCGCCGACGTGCGCCAAATGCCAGTACGATCTGACCGGCCTGCCCGAGGAGCGATGTCCGGAATGCGGTACGCCCTTTCGGTGGGAGGAGGTGCGCAGACGCACCAGGCGCATCTGGAACGTCGCGCTCCGGCTCCGTCATGCCAACCAGGATGCCAAGCTCGGAATCACCATCGGCTTAATCGTGTGGTGCGCGCTTGGGTTCGTTCGGCTGGTCGGCCTGGATGGCCTCGCGCCGCTGGTCTCCATCATCGCATTCGGCGGCGGGGTGATCAGCATCGTCCTCGGCTCGCAGGTGCTCAACATCCGGCGCATGCCCAAGTGGGCCCGTCCGTACGTGGGCCATCCCCCGCCCAGCATGCTTCTGGGGGCCGGGTCTATGTTTCTGGGCGTATCCCAGATGGTCGGCGCGGTTGTTTTCTGACCGCGGTTCTGCAGGTGCGTCCGAGTCACGGTTGCGGCAGGGTCCGCGTTGTGCGGGGCAGCCCGGCGAGGAGCAGGCGAATCCGGCGGCGTGCATTTGAGCTGTCATTTCCGGCATCCGCAACCGCTCGCAGCGCCGGCGGGTATGAGTTGACAGGCAACACGTCCGGCCGATGTCCCGAGCGTGGCCAGGCAAAGCCGACCGGGATGACGCGCCGGAGCAACCGGACGACCGCGGATGACCATGCAGGATCGAGGTTTCGCGGCGGCCGTGGTTGCAGATCATTCGTCAGAAACGAAAAACGCGAGACGCGCAGGTTCGAAATTGTCTTGCCTCATCCCGACGGATAAGATCAGGTGGAAGCGTCGAGCGGATGGTTCGACCACGGTTTTCCGCCCGGCGGCGCGAAGGTGGGCCATGATCTATCGACTCCTCGGTCTTGCGGCTTTCCTGTTGTGGGCGGCGGCGATGGTATCGTTGTTCGTGCACGACGTCATGCCCGAATGGATCGCCCAAGACCCGCCGCGCATCACCGTGGAGCAGTTCAAGTTACTTGATGAGCCCCTCCAACAGTATCGAATCGTCGACAGCCGGGACCGCCGCCTTGGAACCGCCTGGAGCGAGGTTCGCGTGAACCGCGAGACCGCGTCGGTCAACGGGACGGTCCTGCTCGATGGGCTGTCGAACATCCCGGCATTGCCGTTGAAAATGATTCCCTCAATCCGAATCGAGTCTCAGGCTGATTTTGACCGGCAGGGAGCATTGGAGGGTTTCAGGCTGGACGTCCATGGCTTCCTGGACCAGAAGATCTTCGTCCACGGCGAGCGGCGGGGCATCTATTTCCCGGTGGAAATGCAGTTTGGTCCGATCCGTCGCGAGGTGCCCCTTGACTATGCCGCCAGCCGCATGATCGGGGAGTCGTTGAATCCATTGGCCTGCCTGCCCACCCTTCGTCTCGGACAGTCATGGCGGATGCAGATGCTTGACCCGTTGACCGCGGTGTTGAGCGGGCGGACGGAATTCAAATCGGTGGTCGCCAGGGTGACCGGCAAAGAAGCAATTGCCCACCCCTTCGAGCCGGGCCGCACCGTCGACTGTTTCATCGTGGAAACCGTGCCGCCGTCTTCCAAGGCCTGGGTCGATGAGAAAGGTCGCGTATTTCGGCAGGAGGCCGATCTGCCCGGCGTCGGTCGCGTCACCTTGATCATGGAGGCCTACAACGAAGAAGCTCGCGACAATGCCAAGAGCCACAAGAGCATGGGGCGGATGGAGCCGCAGGGGAACTGAACATGCCCGCAGCCATTGAACTGCGCGAAGTCACCAAGCGGTACGGCGATTTCACCGCCGTCGACCGGCTTTCTTTGGAGATTCGCGAGGGCGAGCTGTTTGCCTTTCTCGGCCCTAACGGCGCGGGCAAGACCACGACGATCAAGATGATTGCCGGTCTGCTGGTGGCCGACGACGGCGACATCCGCGTTTGCGGGTATGCCATGGGCCGCGACGGACGCCAGGCGAAAGCCCGGATGGCCTACGTGCCCGACCAGCCGTTTCTCTACGAAAAGCTGACCGGCCGGGAATTCCTCGATTTCGTCGGTCGCATGTACGGGCTGAGCGCCGCCACAATAAAGGCTCGCGCTGGCGGCCTGATCGAACGACTGGAGATGGGCAGCTTCCTCGATCAGCTTACCGAAAGCTACTCTCACGGGATGAAACAGCGGACCGTCTTGGCCGCCGCGCTGCTGCATGACCCCAAGCTCTTGGTGATCGACGAACCCATGGTCGGACTCGATCCGCGCACCGTCCGCACGGTCAAAGAAATCATGTGGGAAATGACCTCGCGAGGATGCACGGTGTTCATGAGCACCCATACGCTGGAGGTGGCCGAGGCCGTCGCGGACCGGATTGGCATCATTCATCGTGGCAGGCTTACGGCCTGCGGTACCCTCGAGGAACTCCGAGCCCATGCCCGTCGCGACGAATCCCTGGAGGATATCTTCCTGAGGCTGACCGCCGACCACGGAAACGGGCAGGCCGAGACCATCCCGGTATGAGGACGGAGGATGTGTTTTTCGGGATGCTAAGGCAATGACCAGCGAGCGACGAGACGTTCCCGCCACCGGCGGCGTTTGCGCGACGGTCTCCGCCACGCCCGGCGTGCTGTTCCTTGTCCGGGTGCGGACGGCCGTCCTGAGGAATACGCTCCGACAGGTTTTTCAGGATCGGCCGCTCAAGTTCCTGGGCACGGCCGCGTCACTGCTGCTGATCTGGGCCGCTCTCTACGAATTGTTGGTACAGTCGCTGCTGGTGGTGAACAGGTCGGTCCTCGAAGGCATCGTTGCCACACCGGTGATGTTTCACTTCCTGTTCCTGGCTCTGATGGGCATGCTGGCCTTCTCGAACGCGATTCTCTGCTATGGGATTCTCTTCAAAAGGCCCGAGATTGGTTATCTGCTGGCCGCACCGGTCGAGCCCCGGGATCTGGTCATCGTCAAGTTCATCGAGAGCCTTGTTTTGTCGAGTTGGTCCCTGATCCTGCTCGGTTTGCCGCTGATGATGGCATTGGCTCGCGTCTACAGCGAGGAATGGACGTTCTATCCGCTTTTTCTGGCCCTGTTCCTCGCGTTCATCCCGTTGCCGGGGGCTCTCGGGTTGTTGCTGGCGTGGGGTTCGGTGATGATTTGCCCTCGCACGCCCCGACGGGCGCTTGTTCTGGTGCTCATTCTCATCATCGTGGTCGGGATATGGTGGTTTCGAGGCGTTCTGGCGACGCCGATGACTTCCGCCGATTGGCTGGAGCGGTTCTACGACCGCATCGGATTGCTCGGCAACGCCCTCTTTCCGCATACCTGGGTGTCCAAGGGAATCATGAATGCCCTCCAGGGCAGATCGGGCCTTGGAGGCTATTACCTCTACATCACCATGGCGAATTCGTTGTTTGCCGGCGTCGTCGCGGTGTCGGTGGTCTCGCGGCGGTTCATGCCGGCGTACAGTCGGGCTCAAGGCGGTCGACAGCGAAGAGTGGGCATCGGCGGAAAGATGCTTGCCTGGTTGGCGGAGTTGATGTTCGCGTACCTGCCGAAGACCCAGCGGCTGCTGGCGGCCAAGGACCTGAAAGCTTTCTTTCGCGATCCGTTGCAGTGGTCGCAGATGGCGATTCTGTTGGGTCTGTTGATCCTGTACGTGAGCAACGCGCAACGGACCTGGACCGATCTGAACGACCCGCGACTCCAACTGCTGGTCGCGTTCTTGAATTCGGTGGCCATCAGCCTGATTCTGGCCACGTTCACCAGCCGTTTCGTCTTCCCGCTGGTGTCCCTGGAGGGCCGGCAGTTCTGGCTGCTAGGTCTGCTGCCGCTGAGACGAAGCCGCCTCATTCTCGCCAAATTCCTCTATGCTCTGACGCTGACGCTGATCACGGCGCTGATCGTCATGGGCGCTTCGTTATGGCGGCTCGATCTGTCATGGCCGTTGCAGGCAGCTCACCTGGTCTCCCTCGCGGCGATTTGCATCGGGCTCTGCGGGCTCAGCATCGGGATGGGGGCCCGCATGCCGGTTCTCCACGAGCGCAACCCCGCCAGGATCGCCGGGGGGTTTGGCGGCACCATTAATCTGTTGATGTCTGTGGTGTTGGTGGTGGTGTCGCTGATCGGCGTTGGGATCATGAGCTACCGCGAGGCCGAGGCCGGCATGGGCGAGTTCGTCAACGAGACGCTGCTGTTCTGGGTTGCGGCGACGCTGGCTTTCAACATCGTCGTGGCCGCCGTGGCGCTGGTGGTGGGCATCCGCCATTTCGGGCGACTCGAGTGGTAGCAGCACATTTGCGAGCACGCGATCGATCCCCTGGTTCCTACCCGGTGTCGCATCGGCATCCTGCCGTTTTGGCGTCTCGCCGTTTCATGACGGCCGGAAGCCCGTCTCACACTGTGGCCCCTCTAACTGACGTCGCGTTCTGACGCTCTCAGATTCCTTCAGGAGCTCAAAAGACCAGTTTCCGGGCAAACTTGAAATAGTCGTTCCCGCAGCTTTCCAGGTCATCCGTGATGTAGTGGCGGAAGATGATCTCGCCGTTGCTGAGCGAGGCCGCGTCCGGCGTTGCGGCTCGGTAGGCGCTGACCGCCGCATCGAGTCGGTCTGTACCGGCGTCGGCCAGCAGTTCTCGAAAAGCCTTGGCGTGCTCGCCGTTGGCTCCGTGTTGAAGAAAGAGAACGAGTGCCCAGACCTGCGCATAGTAGGATTGTACCACTTGCCCGGTGTGAACAACGGCTTCTCCTGCATCCATGGCGAGCAACTTGGGCAGTGGAATGAATGTGTCTTTCCCGGTCAATGCGGCTCGCAGACTGTTACGCCGGAGGAAGTTCTGCTTCGGGCTGAAGACAGGTCTGCCTTCCACCAGCTTGAAGCCCTCCCACTGGCAGGCGAGGCCCTCATTGAGCCATGCCGGCAGGGCTCTTTTCAGGTGTCGGGCGACGTATTGGTGAAAGCCCTCGTGGGCCAGCAACGACAGGCAGCGATCGCGTCCGAGGTCATGCGTTACGGCTGTGGCGCTCGGCTGGTCGGTGTATCCGCCGGCCTGGAGATGGAGATAGACCTCGGCCTGCGCGGGATAGGCAACGCGGGTAAAGGCCGCCCACTCATCTCGCGTGCCGAATAGATAGATGACCATCCGGTCGGTGTTCTCATGGCTCGGTTGGATCGTCGAGCTGTAGGCTTCAAACGCGGTTTCCATGAACCGGGGCAGGTACTGCTGCAAGAGCACGTCCCGGCTGGTGACCCGCAGGTCATAGTGTTCCGTCACGATCTGCACGCCGACGTTGCCGCTCGGAGAAACCCATTCGTTCTGAGAGAACTCGATGGGCTTGTGCCCTGCCGAATGGGAGCAACCCCAGACCAGGGACAGTCCCACCAGCCCCGTCAGTCCTACCCTGCGCAGGTGTGGTGTGAGAAACGGCATCGAGAATCCTCCATTGTCAGCCATCCGGCCCGTGGCAGCGGCAGCAAGGATCATGTGTGTGCTGAGGCAGACCGGCTTTTTGCGGGCCGCAACCCAAGCGTACCGCGATCCGGAAACATGCGCGCAAGCCGCACAGATATCCGGCCGTAAGGTTCTAAAGCCTTTCGCCGCCAAGGGATAGGTCATTCCTGAAGGCGACGTCGGCCTAGCTTCCAGAGACGCTTGAAGCAACCAGATGCATGTGATACCTTATCTGGCTCGCCTTTTCCAGGGTCGGGTGTCCGGCCCTGTTGTCTGGTCCTCCAAGGAGCAGGTGTGGTGTTAAAGATCGCGGTTATCGGCGGCGACGGCACGGGGCCGGAGGTCGTCAGAGAGGGTCTGAAGGTTCTCAAGGAGGTCGCGGCCAAGGAGGGTTTTCAGTACTCGACCACGGAGTATGATTTCAGCGGCAAGGCCTATCTGGCTCGCGGTGGCGATCCGAACAAGCAGAACATCCCCATCATCACCGACGAGCAGATCGCCGAACTCCGGCAATACGATGGCATCTACCTCGGGGCCGTCGGCGACCCCGAGATCGCGCCCGGGATCCTTGAAATCGGCCTGCTGCTGCGATTGCGATTCGAGTTGGACCAGTACATCAACCTTCGACCGGTCAAGCTGTATCCCGGCGTCGAGACCCCGCTCAAGGACAAGGGCCCCGAGCACATCAACTTCGATGTCATCCGAGAGAACACCGAGGATCTGTACTTTGGCGGAGGCGGCTTCCTCCGGAAGAACACGCCCAACGAGGTGGCTACGCAGGAAATGATCGCCACTCGGTTCGGCGTCGAGCGTTGCTTGCGATATGCCTTTGAGTTCTGCCGCAAGAAGAACCACAAGAAGATGCTGACCCTGGTCGCCAAACGGAACGTGTTGACCTATGCCCATGATCTGTGGTGGCGGGCGTTCAACGAGATCGGTGACCGGGACTATCCCGATATTAAGAGGGACTACAACCACGTGGATGCATGCTGCATGTGGTTTGTGAAAAACCCCGAATTCTACGATACCATCGTGGTGCCGAACATGTTCGGCGACATCATCACCGACCTGGGGGCGATGATCCAGGGCGGCATGGGTGTGGCCGCCGGCGGCAACATCAACCCGCAGGGTGTCAGCATGTTTGAGCCGATCGGCGG